>CAZGCG010000036.1:0-12849 GCA_964524205.1 uncultured Sphingobacterium sp.
TTCAGAAAACATATCCATATTATATATATCAGTTAATACATCATTGTTATAATCGGCAATATCTAAGCCCATAAAATACAATTAAATCTGATCAAGACTTTCCTTCATCTGATCTGTAAACGTTCCATTTTTATTGTTTATGAATAAATAATCAGGTTCGTTGAAATCATTAGAAACGTATACATCAGGCCAATTGTCATTATTTACATCCGAAATTGCGAGTCCTAATCCAAACGTGAGTACATTAGAAGTAATGCCAGCTTCTTCACTCACATCCTTAAACCGCCCCTTATCATTTCGGTAGAGTTTGCTTGCAAAATCAGGGTTTTTAATTTTTCTAACCTCAGGATTTTCCTGTGCCCCGGTAGTATATTGCTGTAAGGAATGATTAATCAGGAACATATCCAGATCACCATCTTTATCATAATCAAAAAATGAGGCCTGAGTAGAGTAACCCTGATCTGCCAGTCCATATTGTTCAGCCCGCTCAGTAAAGGTCAAATCGCCATTATTTACATAAAGCAGGTTCTTTCTTCTTTCTGGAGAATAATCAGCCGACTGACATACATAAATATCCAGAAAACCATCATTATTTATGTCCACCATTGTTACTCCGGTACTCCATCCCTGTTTTACCGTAACATTACTGCTTTGTGTTATGTTCTCGAATTCAAAATTACCCTTGTTAAGATATAATCGGTTTTTAACCATATTACCTGTAAAGAAAACATCCTGCAGGCCATCATTATTAATATCTCCAATTGCCACACCTCCCCCATTGTAGAAGTATGTATATTTCATTATATCAATCTCTGTACTAGGCTGAAGATTATTCCTGAAATCTATACCGGTATCTGATTTATCGGTAAGGCTGAACAAAGCCGGTTTTTTATCCTTACATGAAATCATCATTACAGAAAAAAACAAAAATGAAAGGAGTCTAAACATGATCGGGGTAATATTGTGGATTCATTATTAAATAAGTGTTTATTATATCTAAACCGAAGCCCGATTTAGCTCCTCAAGGAGTCGGCGTGCAACGATTTTCTCCTGTCCATTCTGCAAAGAATTTGTAATTACTGTAATACCTTCATTTTTACCCGGCATTACCTCAATTGAAGGGCTGCCCTTACGTAATTTTTCCATCAGCTCAATTCCTTTCAAACTGATCTTGTTATTATCCCAGTTGATCAATAAAACTGGGGTGGAATTAGAAACAGGTGGGATATAAACTTCTGTTTTGATTCCCGGGACCTTTCTAACCGCCTGCTCAATAAGTTGAGTCTTTCCCATCCAGGATTTCATTTCCTTTTCATGATCTGTATTTACATATCTCTCCAGTGCTACGTACATTGCAAGAATCTCTTCTTTATTAACTTTCATTCCTCTCCCAATATTCATCCCTCTTGGAGGGGCACTTAATCTCGCTGCTGCAATCAGATCACGCTTACCCATCAGTATTCCGGCACTTTGAGGGCCACGTAATAACTTACCACCTGAAATACATACCAAATCGAAACCCATATCATTGAATTTCCAGAGATTCTCTACCGGTGGCACATCTGCAGCAATATCAATCATCCCGGGAATTTTGTAGTGCCTTCCCAGTTCAAGCCATTCCTGATGCTTAATCTTTCCTTCATTTACGAATGAATTAAGGAACCATGTCATCGCAGTTTTCTCATTAACTGCTTTCTTAAAATCTTCTGCTGTTTCAATTTCGATTACTTTTGCACCGGCGTTTTTCACTGCATGCACATACCCGAAATTGTGAGCTTTTTGTACAATGACTTCAGATCGCATTCCACTTACATCGGGTAATTGTGCAACCCTTTTAAGGTCTGAACGGCTGAGAACACCCGCGGTTCCAAGGACAGCCGCAGACCAGCAACCAGCTGTAACGGTTGCAGCCTCAGCATGGCATATAGCAGCTATTCTTTCACCAACCTTATCCTGTATTTCATCGATCATGGCGAATTCGCCAACTGTATCATTTATGGTCTCAACAACTTCGTCATACATTATTGTACCACTCATATGAGTATAGGTTCCGGCAGCATTTATAAAGGTCCGGATTCCCAACTCCTTAAATAAATTTCGTCCGGATCGTACTTGTCCGGCAAAAGATTTTCCAGTGAATAATGGACTCAAAATGCCACCTAGAACAGGTGTCACTGATAAATAGCGCAGAATTTCTCTTCGATTCATATCCTAATTTTACTTATTTCAATGCGACGTCCCAAACTTTAGACATTCGCGAATTACCTTCAGGCCCTTCAATCCATAGAGTCACTACATATTGACCAGCTTTTGTATACTTATGTACCGGATGCTGCTCCGTGGAGATTTCACCATCACCAAAATCCCATTTCCATGAAGTAATTATTCCTGTTGACTTATCTGTAAAAGCCACCAGCCTCCTGTTCATGTCTGTGACAGAAAAAGACCAATTGGCATCTATGACCTTTAAAAATTTCGGTTCAAGCGGCATTAATTTAAAGGGCAACAGATAGTTTGAATTACCATACATTGTTCTTTCCTTGCTTAAATTCCAGAATCCATTGTTAAGGCCATCTCTTTTGTTTACATCATCATAGTCAATTACTGCCCAGCTTAAACCAATATTTTTGTTTTCAGTCAGTACAGTTTCAACAGCACGGGAAGGTCCTTCAGCTCCTGCATAATCAAATGGAGTGATCCAGCATTCCAGTGTTAATTTACCTGATTCACCAGGCTTAAAATTAAAATCATAAGCTGCATTGGCATAAGGTAAATCCTTAATCCATGGCTGGCTTCCCCAAACCATAGCCCAATCCTTTCCAACTGCTGGTGTGAATATGTGATAATTCTGTGCATGAACACCATGAAAGGAAAAATATGCATCCATTAGATTGAGGCTTTTATTTGGATGAAAGGGGCCAATAAAAGGGCCTCCTGACTGATCACCGTCCACAACGATTTCAAAAATATCATTATGCAGATCTGTTAATGAAAAGTCCCAGTAATCATCATAGGCTTCATAGAGAAAATATAAGCGGTTCATTCCCTTTACCCAGGCAACCTTTACTTTTACATCAAGATTCCCGGGATTATTCTTCAAATGTCTGTTACTATCAATCCGGTCATCAAATAAATTATCCATTCCAATTGAATATTCGTCTCCAACTATCTCCCAGTCAAAACCTTTCCCATCTATTACTGGTATTTTATCCGGAGGGAATTGAAATATTTTAAATGAACGTGTATCCTGCGCGTAAACATCATGAGCTGAGATTGCAACTAAAAAAAGAAAAGCAAGTAAGCGAATAAACATAGGCAGATGCTATTTAGTTGTAATAATAGAGCTCCAGTCCAGCAAAATACTTGTGCCTCTATTGCAACAAAATCCTAAGGAAAATGAATAGTATCAAATTAAGGGCACATCTTAAGAAGACGTGCCCTTATCTTTTATAAAGATTAAATCAATTTTTAAAATGGATTCTTATCCCACCATAATTGGGTACTGGCTTTATCAGGACCACCAAGCAAAGCTTCTGCAGCGGTAACAGCAGGGCCATTACTATTTCTTTCAATATCAAGGAAAGTGATACGACGAATCATTTTTTCTTTTGGTACATCCGGATTATCAGAATTAATTAACGGATAGGTTTTAGGATAACCCGAACGACGAACCTCTGCCCATGCCTCGTGAGATTCCGGAAATACTGCAATCCATTTTTGAGTAAGGATTTGTTCTCTCTGCTTCTCAGGATCTGAAGCGAATTTTACAGGAATATCGGTCAATGCAGGTGTATTGAAATAACCACCGGGTGCTATTGGAAGACTTGTTCCATTGATGTAATTATTAATCACCGTCTGGTCAGTAATTTCCCAGGATCTCATAGACATCTCTATACCCTTTTCATACAATTCCTTAGCTGTCCCACCCATGTTCCAGCCATTTACTGCTCCTTCAGCTCTTAGCAAATAGGCCTCGGCAGCATAAATAATTGATTGTGGTGTAGTGTTCATATTAATTGGAGCAAGTCTTAAGCTTACATCCGAACTATTATCAAAACTGTTTGCCGGAATGTTTTGCTGAGCCTGAGACATACCACTGCGAACACTGCGATACTGTCCGTCAGTAACTGCCGGCCTGAAATATTTACTCATCCTTGGATCATTCCAGCCTTTAAACAAACTTTCAAAAACTGAACTCATCCTTGACTCATTCCATCCTGACTGTAAATTGAATCCGTTATTGACATTTGCTGATACTTTCATGAATGCATCATCAGCATTACTAAGCATAACGCCGCCAGCTACAGCTTTTTCGGCTTCTTCCTTTGCTTTTGCAGGTTCAACTTTTGAAATTCTTAAAGCAAGACGGAGACGCAATGTATTAGCGAATTTCAACCATTTATTATTATCACCATTATAAATTAAATCCTTATCAGCAAAGGATGTAACATTGATATTGTTCTGCAGATCTTTTGAAGCTTCATCAAGTTCTTTAAAGAAATCATAATAGATATCTTTTTGAGAATCATAACTAATTGTTGTGCCTTTATCTCCAATTTTTGAATAAGGAATTGGCCCCCAATAATCCGTTGTCCTGTGTAATACATATACCTTCCAGATTCTGGCAATCGCATTCAATGTTGGATCCTTACCTTTACTTTGTTCAATAATATTTACGAGAGCCGGCATTGCCGACACGTAGGTATTTAACCATTGCAAAAATACCCAGCCCTGCACAATGAGGTAACGATGTGACATGTGAGCCGGCTGTGTAGAAGCAAAGTGCTGTGAATAAACACCTGCAAATAACGCAGTGGTAATAATATACCCATCGCTGTTTACTCCAGCAATTACAGCTCCAGGAAATAAGCTACGGGTATCTAAAGGGGTTAATTCACTTAATTTAACGGGATTGGTATTTATCTCCTCAAAATCTTTAGTACAGCTCGCCAGAATTAGCGTACACGCTAATATGAAGGATATTCCACTGACTTTTTTTATGTTAAATTTCATTTTCTTCAATTTTTATAAGTTCATAATTAAAGTGAATATTATATGTTCAATTAAAACACCTATTCACTCAATCAATTAATCATCAGAATGATAATTTCAGGTTCAAACCAATATTACGTGTACTAGGTAGTGATGCGTATTCCACACCGCCTGTATTACCGGTTCCTGTTGCCATTTCAGGATCAAATGGTGCATCTCTCTGGAAAAAGAAAAGATTTCTTCCAACAAGTGAAAGTTTTGCTGCCTGAATAAATCCTGTTTTACTTATAAGAGTTTTAGGGAAATTATAACCGAAAACCACCTCTCTTAGCCTGAGATTGGTACCTGAATATGCATATAAATCACCTACAGGTGTCCAGTTACCTACTGATGCCCAATAGGTCTCAGCAGATATACTTTTAGTATTTTTTACTCCGGCCTGGGTATATGCATCAAGCACTAAACCTGATTCCCTACCCTCTAAAGACCTTTTTGAATGGCCATCAGCATCGATAATTGCCTGAGTACCTGATATTACAGTACCACCATTCCTATAATCAATCAGGAAACTTAATCCAAAATTTCTGTACGAAAAATTATTATTTAAACCCACCATATAATTCGGATTATAGTTCCCAACGTATGAGTTTTTAGGAGTTAGAATAATTCTTCCATTATCATCTACAAGTCTTCTGCCCTGGCTATCCTTTGCCCAGTTCACCATGTACATATCACCATAGCTGCCACCTTCAGCTGCCTTGATCATAACTTGCCTGTCGTCAATCAGAATTGCTTCACGGAGGGCATCTGTTAACCGGATTATCTTGTTGTTATTATCCGCAAAATTCAGATTCAAATCCCAGGAAAACTTATCTTTTCGAATAGGTGTACCTGAAAGTGTTAGTTCAACCCCTTTGTTTTCAATTAAACCTGCGTTGATGTATTGATTTACAAACAAAGAAGCATACGGGGTTGCTACTGCAAGTAATTGATTTTTTGTTTTGGTTATATAATAGGTCGCATCTAAGCCTAATCTGCCATCAAAAAATCTCCAATCCAGACCTGCTTCAAAAGAACTGGTTAACTCGGGCTTGTAATCACCTAACGATCGTGTTTGAGGTGTTTTGATCACTCCTCCCGGAGCAACATCAAAATAATTTCTGTCAAGATATTGGGTACCGCCATAACCTGCATTTGCAAGTGTCAATCTGGCTTTTCCATAAGAAATCCATTTTGGCATTTGAATCATATCAGTTACGATTGCAGTTAAGCCGACAGAAGGATAGAAATAAGATTGATTAGCTTTAGGAAGAGCTGAAGACCAGTCATTTCTGGCAGTCAAATCCATAAATAAATAATCTTTATATCCTAATGTGGTTGTGGCATACAAGGATTGAACCTGAGGGGATCTGCCAAATCCGTTTGTACCTTTTGGATTTTTAGCATTTTGGATAAAAAAGAAGTCCTGACGGAATAAACCATTAGCGTTTATATTAAGACTTTCAAATTTACTTTGCTGAATAGAACCTCCCAGGTAACCATTTAAATCAAAACTCTTTGATATCTCTTGTTTAAAAGATAAAAGTGCATCAATATTGGTTGAATGACTGTTCAATTTGGTTAACGCATAAACCGCTCCCTGCCCGGCACTGTGATAGGAATCTTCGTACATTCTATCATCAGTTTTTTGAATTGTCTTATCAATACTTCCCCGAACCTGCAGATCAAGCCAACTGTTGAACTTATATTTTGCTGAAAACAAACCCAGTAATCTGTCCTTTGTTTCAAAAAACAAATGCCTGTTCAATGCCCAATAAGGGTTCGAAAGGAACACAGAACCCGGTTTCCAGTAGCTTTGTTTTCTATTTCCAACAGCATCAAAATACTCATAATCCTGCATCTGACTCAATGGAATACTTACAGGAGCACGGTAGATCCTGGAAACAACATCTATCCTTTCATTCAGATATGGTTTGTTGTCAACATCTTCATTGATATAGCTCAGTTTTGTGAAGAATGACAACTTAGACGATACCTGATTATCAATTTTAAAATCAAAATTATGTCTGTTATAGTCATGATTTCTCAGGATACCCTGAGCCATTGTATTTCCATATGAAAAATAGGATTGCATTTTTTCACCACCACCAGTAAAGCTTAAGGTATTTGTATAGGTACCGGCGGTTCTGAAGAAATCTTTCATCCTGTTCTCCTGGCCTTCCATTGCAACAGTTTTTCCATTCCATAAAGTAACCTGCTGCCCTGTAATTTTTGGTCCCCAACTGGTTTCAGATCCGGCAGCATAAACTCCGCCTGATCCCTGTCCATACTGGTATTGAAAATCAGGCAGGATATTAGGCTGATCGAATGTACTATTACCTGTATAATCAACAGACACCTTCCCGGCTTTACCTCTTTTGGTTGTAATAACAATAGCCCCATTCTGGCCCTGACTACCATATAAGGCTGCTGCTGAAGCACCTTTCAAAATAGTCATTGATTCGATATCGTCACTGTTTAGCATCCCAATACCATCACCTCCATCCCGTCCTCCAGCGGTACCTCCACCTTGTTCCCTGGTTGAATTGTCCATTGGAACACCGTCAATTACATACAAAGGCTGGTTATTACCTCCAATAGATCTGCTACCGCGTAAGAGAACTTTCGATGAACTACCCGGGCCAGTAGCGTTTCTGGTAATCGTTACCCCTGCAATTTTTCCCTGTAATGAATTGATCAGATTGGTTTCCTTTGCTTCATTCATTTTGTCAGACTTTATTGTCTGCGCTGAATAGGTTAAAGTCTTTGATTCTCTTTCAATTCCCAAAGCAGTCACAACAACCTCACCCAATACCTGTTGGTCTTCAAGTAAAACAATATTTACTTCGCTTCTTCCATTTAATGAAACTTCCTGAGAAATATAACCGACATAACTAAAAACTAATACTCCATTTGCCGAACTGTTCACATTAAAATTACCCTGTGCATCTGTTGTTGCACCTATGTTAGTACCTTTAACACGTACACTTACTCCAGGGAGTGTTTCTCCACGGGAATCCTTTACCTGACCTTTAACAATATCCCTGAGTTCTGATTCCTGATCCTCAAGAAGTTTAATAACGATTACCTGTTCTACTACCTCAAAGGTTAGAGGCTGATTTTTGAGGACTTGCCCCATTACATTTTGAATAGATCCATCTATACTGATTACACTCACTTTCCGATTCAGATCTACCTGATCCAAACGATAGAAAATAGAATATTTACTATTTTTCTCTATCTGTTTAAACATTTGTTTAACAGTAGTGTTCGTTTCATTAAAATTGAATGACTGAGAATGTACTTCGGCACGAAGCTGAAAAATTGCTGCTAAAGTAAAAATTGCTATTAATTTCATAGCCCGGATGGTTTTTCGTCGTAATAGGTAGACGAATTCTGCATTTTGATAAAGAATTTTCATAATTTTGTTTTGTTATTAGTTAATACTGGCTTCCCAAAGCGTTGGGTATTAGCTATTACTTGAATTGCCGGGAGTGTTAGCGCACTTCCGGTTATTTTTTCCTGACTTTTTCCTTATTTCATAGGCCTTTATCATTTAGGTTATCACTATGGCGAATGGTTATTACCCGACCATTTTTATCATAATCCAGATCAGTGGTTTCTTTCATAATTTTTAATGCTTTTTCAACATCGTTGATATTTCTAAAACTTCCTGAATACTCATAATTCTTAAGGTTTGTATCCTCTAAAACAATCTCCACATCATACCGTCGCTCAATAATTTTTATTATTTCCTGAAATGATTTTCCATCAAAGACCAGAAGATCTTCTGTCCAGCCAGTATACTCTTCCAGTTGAGAGGGAGTCAATTTTTGAACTTTAACCTCAACGATATCAGACAATTGGATATCCGAAAGATTTTCAACTTTATCATCTGAAGCATAATTTAGTTTAAAAACCTGCTGTTTTTTTACAGAAACCTTTTGAGCATTATCTGAATCGATATTTAACTTCCCTTCTATCTGAACTTCACCTTCAATGACCATGGTTTCAAATGAAAGATCATCAGAATATGCTTTGACATTAAAGACTGTACCGATATCCCGGATGGTATAATTATCAGTATTAACAATAAATGGAACATCCCCCTTTGCGATATCAAAATAGGCCTCTCCATTCAAATAAACTGCTCTGGATGTTTTACCAAAATCATTATTATACTTAATTGTACTACCGGCATTTACCGACACCTTGGTTCCATCTGGCAATACAAGCTTTCTTACGATTCCCTTAGGTACTTTAATTTCAGTAAATGATAATTCGGAGGTCTGAGTGAACTTAAAAACTCCATAATTATTAAAAAAGTAAAGAGATACCGCACAAAAAATTACCAATATTGCGGCAATTGAAAGATTTCTCAGGTTCATAAAACGTATACTGCCCGTAGCTGATTTTCTATGAAGTGATTTATTAAGAAACTCTGAATATGCTGCCTCCGAATCAATAAAACCAATCTTATAATAAATAGATCTTTGCCAGGTTTCATAAATCTGGAGATAAAACTCTTCATGGACCTTACTGCTGCTAATCAAATGCTTTGCCATAGCAATCTCTTCCTCGTTAGCTTGCCTGGTTACATATTTTGTTATTAAAACTTTATCTATTTCTTTCATGCTTCTAGATTTAAAGACAACTATTTATACCTATACCCCCAATACACGTTAAGTTTTTGTCAAGTTTTTTTTAAGAATCATAATCTTGTATCATGAACTTGCAGAATTACGCAAGTATTGATTACATAATAAGGAGAAGGATGACGCCAATCGTATATCCCAAACTCTTTCTAAGTTTCTCAAGGGCTATTGTAATGTGGCGTTCGACGGTATTCTGAGAGATGTTTAACCTTTCAGCAATCTCTTTATTCTTGAGATACTCGAACCTGCTCATTTCAAATACAAGCTTACATTTTTCAGGCAGTGTATCTATTGCTTGTCTGATCTGTTCGGCAAGTTCTTTTTCATGATAGGGATTTGTGTCGTGCTCAGGAATTTCATCAAGGAGTTTATTCCTGATCATGTAGTTCACATACTCATTTTCTATACGCTGGTGCTTGATATGGTTCATACATTTATTCTGAACCATTTTATACAGATAGGCAGTGATAGAAGTGGTGAATGACAATGTTCCCCGCTTCTCCCAAAGGAAAGTCAAGGAATCAGAAGCAATTTCCTTTGAAATATCAATATCATTCAAAAACCTATTGGCATAAAGTGTAAGCTTTACGTAATGTGTCTTGAAAACCACTTCAAACTCCTTTGCATCAACATTCCAAATGTTTGTATCTGAAGTATAGTCATCCATATATAAACAGCCCTTTAATTGCTTCCCATGAATTAATTTGTTGTTGTGAATTCTAAGATATAAAAAGATTCAGGAACAAAGTACCGGGAATGTTGTGGAAATCTAAGGTATTGGGTAGGAAATAGGGAATGGGAAATAGGGAATGGGGAATGGGGAATGGAAATAGGGAACCGAAAGCTATCGGGCAGGAAAATGAGAAATGAGAGTGAATCTCACATCTCATATCTCATATCTCATATATCACATCTCACTCCTAATAATCCCATATTCCAGTCCCCGCAACTCTGCTAAACCACGAAGGCGGCCAATTGCAGAATAACCCGGGTTGGTTTTCTTCTTCAAATCATCAAGCATCTGGTGCCCGTGATCGGGGCGCATTGGGATCGAAACATTTCTTGCATGGGATATCTTTACCAATTGCTTAACTACTGCATACATATCCACATTACCATCCAGATGATTATCCTCATAGAAATCGCCCCATTCATTACGCCGGGTACTTCTTAAATGTATGAAGTTGATGCGATCTGCAAATTGTTCAACCATCGCAGCTAAATCATTATCAGCCCTTACACCAAAAGAACCTGTACAGAAACAAAGTCCGTTAGACAATGATGGAATAGCTGTGATCAGGGCTTTAAAATCTGCCGCAGTGCTCACAACCCTTGGCAATCCTAATATTCCATAAGGCGGATCATCAGGATGAATGACCATTTTTACTCCACTCTCATGTGCAACCGGAATAATTTCACTTAAAAAATAGATCAGATTTTGACGGAGCCGGTCTGCATTAATGCCCTTATAAGTATCTAAAGCCTGCTGGAATTGTTCGATAGTGAAACTCTCTTCACTGCCTGGTAAACCGGCAATGATGTTCCTTGTCAGCAAATGCTTCTCTTCATCATTCATTCCATCAAACCGAACTTTCGCGCGACTTATTTCTTCATCCGTATAATCTGATTCAGCCCCCGGACGTTTTAAGACAAACAGATCAAAGGCTATAAAAGCTGCCTTTTCGAAACGGAGAGCTTTTGATCCATCTTCCATTGTGAAGGCCAGATCTGTCCTCGTCCAATCAAGAACCGGCATGAAATTATAGGTAATACACTTAATACCGCAGGAAGATAAATTTCGGATACTTTGTTTATAATTATCTATATATTTTAGAAATGGGCCAATTTGAGTCTTAATATTTTCATGAACCGGAACGCTTTCAACTACGCTCCATACCATACCTGCATCAGCAACTTCCTTTTGTCTTTTTTGGATATCTTCAATTGGCCATACCTCCCCATTTGGGATATGGTGTAATGCCGATACAATTCCGGTACAACCAGCCTGACGAATATCCGAAAGACTTACAGGATCATTAGGACCATACCATCGCATGGTTTGCTGCATCGCACAAGACCCGTCTATTTTATAATTTGTATTCATTAAACTCCAGCAAAAATTGAGAACCCACCATCAACACATACCATAGAACCGGTAACAAATTTAGAAGCATCACTTAATAACCATACCAGAGCGCCCTGCAATTCATCCGGATGACCAAACCGCTTAAACGGAGTATTTCTGATCACCTTTTCGCCCCTGTCGGTAAATGTTCCATCAGGGTTAGTTAATAAATTTCTGTTTTGTTCAGTAAGAAAGAAACCCGGTGCAAGCGCATTCATTCGAATACGATCACCATAACGATTGGCTAACTCGACAGCAAACCATTGATTATAACAATCGACCGCTGCCTTACCCATATTATAACCCAATACCCGGGTAATAGCACGCTTCGAATTCATGGATGAGATATTTACGATACTACCCTTCTCCACCGAATTGACCATTGCTTCCCCAAAGATCTGGGTAGGAATTAAAGTACCCCAGGTATTCAGATCCATTACACGTTTCATCCCATCCAGATTCATTTTAAATATATCATCACCAGGCAATAGGACACCATGCGGCTGATTGCCACCCGCTCCATTCACTAATCCATCAATCCGTCCGAAAGTATCCAATACCTTGTTTTTAGCGTCAATCAATTGCCCCTCATCCATTGCATCTGCAATGAGAGCGACTGCCCTTCCACCGTTCTTGTTAATTGCATCTGCGCGCTCATTGGCAACATCCTTATTTCTGCCTAATATCCCTACTGCACCACCGGCTTTGACTATTCCTTTAATAAATGAATCGCCAAGAATACCTGTGCCTCCTGTTACTATGATTACTTTGCCTTTTAATGAGAATTCTTCCATTTTTTTTGGTTGTCAGTTGTTGGTTGTTGGTTGTTAGTAATTTATCTTAATTGTCAAATGACGTATTTATATTTAATATCCTTGAGCACAAATTTCAATGTACCCGGATTCATTCCTGTTACCTGATTCTCGAAATCCTCCCCCTGCAATCGCTCAAACCTTACCCGCCCCCCTCCAAAGGGGGACAATAATCCTGGTTCATTGTCTATTATTCTTCAAAAACAACAAATATCAAATGAACAAG
>CAZGCG010000036.1:12949-15629 GCA_964524205.1 uncultured Sphingobacterium sp.
AATCCTGGTTCATTGTCTATTATTCTTCAAAAACAACAAATATCAAATGAACAAGTATTCGTCTCAATACTCAATACTCAATACTTTTACCTTAGCAAGCGACCCGATAGCTATCGGGTGACTAATTTATCTTTCAAAATGCCCAGGTAAATTCGTAAGTCAAATCCATGAGCACAAATTTCAATGTACCGGGATTCATTCCTGATACTTGATTTGCGAAATCCTCCCCCTGCGATCGCTCAAACCTTACGCGCCCCCCTCCAAAGGGGACAAAAATCCTGGTTCATTGTCTATTATTCTTCAAAAACAACAAATATCAAATGAACAAGGATTCATCTCAATACTCAATACTAACTACTCAATACTCAATTTACCTTAATCACTCCTTCTCCCGCCTGCACTTCCAATGATATCTGCTTTTTAGCACTATCATAACTGAAATTACGGGTTGCCTTGCCATTCAAAAGTACAGATTTTGGTTTTGATGCAGAAGAAATACTCAGTTTTGCAATTTTTCCTACAGCATATTTAATACCATCAGCCGACCATTCAAAAGTTAGGACTTCTGATGAATTGAGCGTTTTTGAAGCATTTTTATTGCTGAAACTTTTGGCAAGTGCTACAAAATCCCTGTCGGCACTCCAGGTCATCGAAGCGGCATCGGTCTCAATTCCTCCGGTTTGATAAACTTTACCCGGCTTGGTACTGAAAGCAAACTTCTTGCCTGATGCCACACCACTCACAAATCCATCACCCTCTTCAGTGATTACTTCAGAAACTCCATTACTGCCATCAGTAGTAATTAAATTAGCCATAACAAGCGGCTGACGGTTGGTAGTACTGGCAGATACCTTTAACATGCCTTCCTTTTTCAAATGACGCACACGTTGTAATGTGTACAGGTAATGCGGGGTTTCCTCTACTTCTGTTTCAACAACTTTAGGCGCCAGGTGCATGAAATTAAGGGTTACACCTCCCTTTGTGATATTCGAAACATCCTTGCCTGCCTTGATATGCTCAAGTTCTGCAGTCTGATAAAGCAGGGTTACTTTAGCATCCTTCTCAGAAGGAATAGCAGTATCCAGCATTAAAAGTGTACGCGGCTTGATAAACAATACATTCCGGCTCAGATCTTTTACTTTATCAAAGTATATACGTCCGATATTTCCTGAAGAAAATGCGGCATCTTTCCCATCAAGGAAATTAGCGATATAGGCATGATCATCAAAACCGGGTGCATGATAAAGGTGATCACCAGTCCTCTGACTTTGCTCATTTCCATCAATAAGTATCGTTGAATGAGCAACCGGCTGAATCAGTTTTGACTGATAGATCGGATCATCGTAATAGGTGGAGTTTTTAAGATGACGTTCTTCAATAAACAAAACTCCCTTATCTGCTAACCATATACTTCCCTGGTCGATGTGCTGGTGGTTATAAAATGCACCTGTACGCATAACGAATGAAAAATCATCCTTCTCCCAACCGCTTTTGAAAACTGTTGTTCCTATTTCACGGAAAACCTTTACAGGATTCTCATCAAAAGGACTATCCTCAGGAATATTTTTGGTGTTGAAAATTACATCCTCATAATTCTCCTGAGTTTTCATGTAATTATAAAACCAGCTTAAACGCGGTTCTCTTCTTTTTTCAAGCAGAAAACTCCAGAAGGTGGCCGGCACCATTGCACCTCCCGAATCACCGTATTCAAACCAAAGCTTATCCTTGATAAGTCCGCCCCAGATAAATTCATTATAACTTCCAACCAAAGGTGCAGTAAGATCGATCTTAAATACATTATTGAGTGAAGGAAGGCTGTATGCCATATTGGAGAATGAATAGCTGTTGTATCCATATCCCTCACCCCAGGCACCGTCTTTCTGATCTATAACACGATTAATGAATCGGTAATATTTTATCAAACCACCTGTAAAATATGGTTCCAGATTTTCGGTTTCAGGTCCGTCGGCATAAACAGCCGCCATATTCATTAATGATCCGCCTAAGATCATAGCCAGCCAGTTTGAAGTAGCTGCTGTAATATCATCATTGTACACATAGGTACGGTGGGCACCATCAACAATATTTGCCATAATAGCCTTACGAATAACACTGCTCTCAGCAGGAGTCATCACATCATAGGTCAGGTCATAAGCCTCAGCAACCCGGTGTGCCCAACTGCCTGTGCGGTGCTCACTGTAACGACCACGATTAGTTTGCCAGGGATGTGTCCAGTTTGGCCAGCCAGATATCTTAACCAGGACATCTTTAACATAATTACCGGCTTCCCTATCCCCATGGAAAGCATACGCTCTGGCATTTAAACGAAGTGCTTCCCCTGTATGATAAATTTTATCACCCCAGGCATTCCAGGTAGCTAGCCAGTCCTCCTTCGGGAACTGGTCCAGATCAAAGATCAGACTGCTAACCGGAATCTTGTCACGCTGAGCTTTTGCACTCTTAAGAATATCATCATAAACTTTTTTATACTCAGGCTGCTTAATTTTTACATCCAGTTCTTTCTTCTTTTCTGCATCAAACAATAAGCGGGGATGTTTTCCTGCCATGTTCTGAGGAGCAATATGAATCGTGAATTCTGTATGAGCCAATTCCTTAGCACCATCCAAAGCTTTAATCTTTCCGATATATAGTCCTTCGGGGAAATTAAGCTTTAAAGGCT
>CAZGCG010000037.1:0-15612 GCA_964524205.1 uncultured Sphingobacterium sp.
AAAATAATATTATGGATCGCAGAAAGGTTCTAAAAAGTCTGAGTCTTCTTCCTTTAGCAGGCGCAGCAGCGGCAATTCCCACAGAAGCCAATGCTCAAAACAAAAAGCAAAAAGGGCAGTGGACTCCTAAAAAACAGGTAATCCGCAAGAGTAATAGTGGTGGCAATACAAATCCTACAGTTGCCGCCCCGGCTACAGCTGGAGCAAAGCCAGCAGCACCGGCTCCGGTATTATCGGGTTGTATCCGTTCGGGGCACCTCTTATTCATTTCAGGTATTGGAGGCTGGTATGCTGAAAGACGTAAAGAACCGGGAGATATTCAGGTGCAGATACGCAGTGCCTTAGACACCATGAAGGAAGTCCTGGAAGGAGCCGGATCATCAATGGCTAATGTGCTCAAAGTACATATGACCGTCGCAGAGCCGAATAAAAATATTGCAGCACTTAACGAGGCTTACCGTGGCTATTTCCCTGATCCTCCGCCAGTACGTTCATACACAGGTTGCGGGACCGATTTAATGGGAAGAGATGGCATTTTATTACAAATTGATTGTATTGCTTACGTAGATTAAAAAAAGCATAAAAAAGGGCAGGATGCAAATGCATGCTGCCCTTTTTTGTTTATTTGGCAAGCCATCCTTGTTGTTTTATACAAATACCAATCTATACCCCTGCCTTTTGTAGAACTTCCAATGTTTTTCTGAGTCCGGTTTCAGCCACCATCATCAGATCTTCCTTCCAATAGGTCGGATTGTACATCTCGAGTGAAATACAACCCTTATACCCGGTTCCCTTCAAATCTTTGAAGATTTGTGGTAAGGGCAAAATTCCATCCCCCGGATAAACCCTGTGCTCATCATTAAGCTGTGCCAATGGCGGTGATGCAGGAGCATCATTAAACTGAAAAATAGCGATCATATCACCTCTGAGTAATTTAATTCCCTCGAAACCACCTTCGCTGATATACATGTGATAAACATCCGGAATGACCATCGCTTTAGGATGATTGGCATCCAGGGCAATACCAACTGCCTGCCCCATTGTTTTAACAGGAAAATACTTCACAAAAACCAATGCCGGATTCAGTTTATAATCATTGATCCCCATTTCAATAATATCCCTGTAACGATCTGCAGCCCACTTCTGATTATAGTTCAGGCCGATTGTATTCGGAATTGTCTGAATATGCTGAGCACCAATATCAGAGGCCATACGCATCCGGTTACGGGTATCGGCCAAGGATTTATCCCATAATTCCTGAGTAGGTGGCAAGGCATTCCAAAGCCCGATCACACTGGGTACGAATAAACCATTGTCCCTTATTTCTTTACCAAGATCTTTCAGGTTACCGCCATCTGCCTCAAACTTTTGCAATTCGCCATCCCATGGTTCAATAGCATCATAACCGGCTTTGGCCGCAATCCTGACCTTCTCTTTTAAAGATGCTGGCCGGATGGTAGCAGTATCGAGGCAAACAGGCCAGGGACTCTTCCCCTTTTGATACCTTTTCTCTTTATTCTGAGTACCCGCAACTGCAATGCCCGGTATGGAACCTGCCGCAATACCGGCTGCTCCCAGGGTAATGAATTTTCTACGTTCCATAGCTTAGGATTAAAATACTTCTAAAGGAGAAGCGACTATTAGGTTTAAATTAAATTTAATATAAGCCAAAAGATTTAAAAACAGAACTTCCTGCATAATTACTCCCTATCTCTTCATTGATTCTTAGCAGTTGATTATACTTGGCTAATCTCGAAGATCCGGCCACCGAGCCAATCTTGATCTGCCCGCCGTTTAATCCAACAGCCAGGTCTGCCAGAGTAGCATCTTCTGTTTCACCCGACCGTGCTGAAACGACTGTACTGAAGCCCCCATTCTTAGCCATCCTGAGTGTATTTACAGTCTCGGTCAATGTTCCTATCTGGTTCATTTTAACAAGAATGGAGTTTCCGGCTTTCATGTCAAAGCCTTTCTGCAGGCGCAGTTTATTTGTAGTAAAGAGATCATCGCCAATCAACTGAACATTTTTGCCTAATCGTTGTGTCAAATCCTGCCAACCCTCCCAGTCGTTTTCAGCCAGGCCATCTTCTATCGATATAACCGGATGCTCCTTTGTCCACTTCTCAAGCATATCAATCATTTGCCCAGAACTAAGTGCACGGTCTTCAGAATGCAGATGATAAATTCCTTTGGCTTCATCGTAGAAATGAGAAGAAGCCACATCCAGTGCTATCGCAACATCAGTCCGTGGCTTATAACCACAAGCATGAAATACTTCTCCTAAAACCTCCAAAGCCGCTTCATTTGAAGGTAAAGCTGGCCCGAAACCGCCTTCATCAGCAAGCAGATAGGCATTATATCCTTTTTTTATCAGTATTTCCCGTGTTTTCCAGTACACATTGTAAATCATTTCGAGTGCATCCGGATAGTTTTTTGGTGATACAGGTATGATCAGAAAATCCTGCAGATCAATATTCTTTCCGGCATGCAATCCCCCGCTGATGATATTTACCATTGGAACAGGCATCGAAACCGCATCACCGGCAGGAAGATATTTCTTAGCCAGGTATCTGAATAAAGGTTCCCCTGCTTCACTTGCAGCTGCATGAATACTAGCAAAAGAAGCACCGAGTATTGCATTCGCACCCAGTCTCGACTTTTCAGGAGTGCCATCCAGTTGGATCATTAATGTATCCAAATTGTCCTGATCCTCAATATCCAGTCCAATCAAAACATCTCTGATTTCCGTATTGACATTTGCCACAGCTTTACTCACCCCTTTACCTCTATGCCTGTTGCCTCCATCACGAAGTTCCAATGCCTCAAACTGTCCGGTAGAGGCCCCTGAAGGAACCATCATTCTACCCATCACACCTGATTCAAGAAATACATCAACCTCAACAGTTGGGTTACCACGTGAATCGAAAATTTCTCTGGCTTTTAGATCTTTTATTTTTGACATGACATATTAATATTAGAGGGATAAACGTGTGTATTCAGGAGGTAAAAATATTAAAAGAAATGATTTCAGAATTGCTAATGTCCTGTTAAAACTTTTGTACTTCGACCCCAAAGGGGTCGTATGTTTATAGAAACGGTCATATATCCCCGTTTATCGACCCTGAAGGGGTCGAATGTATTTGAAATTACCACATGCGACCCCTTCAGGGTCGGGATTTCCGTGTTAATTTTTCTATAAACATTTGACCCCTACAGGGTCATTAGAAAAAATTCCAACCTGAATTATAATTATTAGGATGGAAAAATACTATAAATCATAATTACTCTTTTGGAATCAACTTATCGGTTCTTTAAGATGGTACTTTCTTTTGGAAATCGACCAAAAACAATTCATTGAAATAAATAAAAACATATTTTATTAAGAAATTAATATTAAGCGGACACTAGTGATTTCAGAACTTCTTTTTGATTGCTTCGAACACATTCAAGCCAGAATCCGCTCCTCTGATCCAGTTAATGGCCTTATCCCGGATAATTTGCTTTAAAGTATCATCCTGTATATAATTCACTGGTGATTTTCCATCCATACGGGCAAGGAGCATCAAACCCAGATGCGGCAGAAGATTACTGACCTGGCCCTTATAATTAGCAAGAAACGTACTGATTAGCACGAGAATCTCATCAGGCCTTTTCAAATGCCAGGCTTTTAGCATCAGATGACCCAGACAATAAGCAAGATCAAATACCGGATTTCCCCAATGCGCCACCTCATAATCGATAAGTACGATCTTACCGCTTTTTTCAACAAGCATATTCTTTGGAGAGAAATCACCGTGAACCAGACTGGTCTTTTGTTCAGTCAGTTCTACTATCAAAGCATTGATCTCAGCCGAAAGCTCAGGATATTTATTGATTAAAAAACGGTGGAAGGGATCTATCCTAAGCTGAATGAAATACTTCTGATCGCTAAACCCAGCCTTCACCTGCTCATCAATTTTATGGCTTTGACTATGGATCTGACTAAGGATATCTGCTGCACTTTTGGCGGTATCAGGATTAAATATCCCATTCATTAACAAATCTTTCCAGGTCTGAACGCCCTCTTCGGCACAGGTCATCAGGTAGATATGATTGATATAATCGACATGCAGAATCTTGGGAATATTACAATCAGGGATAACAAGCTCTAATTGCTTCATCACCTCATGCTCGCGATGAATTCGCTCTACATCCGAAAACCAGTCTGCCTTTACATCTAGTTTTTCGAGTGCCTGCTTAATCACCCAGCGGTCCTCATTTACACTGATCTTCCATACCCGGCACGAAACGCCTCCGGAAAGATGCTCTACCAGGGCATTATCATCCCTATTTATAAGCCCTTCCTGAGTAAGATATACTATTACTTCTTCCTTTGAATCAAGTATCATGTCAAAATGTATGCTAATTTCCTACAATAGTCCCGAATTGATCCAACCGGATTCTACCAGTAAATACCATACAATGCTGCTATTATCCCGATTATGAATAATGCCCCGACTGCAAATCCCGGGGTTGTTCGGAACATGCTGTTATCCACTTTCAAAGCATTCGGAATAATACCATTTCTGTTTTCATAGATACTGATCAGATACATAACCAATACACAAATAATGAAAACAAATCCCATACGGTCTATGAATGGAATCTCATATACCCCTTCTGCGTTTGCAACCGAAAATCCGGTAGAATTCAGGAATTGCAGATCCACATAATCAGGCATGAATTTAAAAATTATGGAGAGCAGAAAGCCCCCAATCGTTGCAAATAAGGCTGCATTGGAGGTAGCCTTTTTCCAGAAAAATCCGAGCAGGAACATCGCCAGAATTCCCGGAGAAACGAAACCTGTATACTCCTGAATGTACTGAAATCCACCTTTTTTATCAATGCCAAGATAAGGTGCGATAACCACCGCCATGATCATTGAGATTACAATAACCCAGCGACCAACTTCTACCTGCCTCTTTTCATCCGCTACCGGATTTAATACTTTCTTATAAATATCAAGTGTAAAAATAGTGGCAATACTGTTGGCCTTACCAGCAAGGGAAGCCACCACAGCGGCTGTAAGAGCTGCAAAAGCCAGACCCTTTAATCCCACAGGTAATAAATTCAAAAGCACAGGATAAGCCCGGTCTGCCATAACCTCTCCGTTCAGCATCATTTCATCTCTGAAAACATTCTCTTTAAATAAAACATAGGCTGCAATACCAGGCAGAACGACGATTATTGGCATTAATAGTTTCAGGAAAGCTGCAAAAAGGATTCCGCTGCGGGCTGTTTGAAGATCCGCACCCAAAGCTCTTTGGGTAATGTATTGATTACAACCCCAATAGTTCAGATTGACTATCCACATCCCACCTACAAGCACAGCAAGTCCGGGAAGGTCAATAAAATAAGGATCATCCTTTTCAAAGATCATCTGAAAATGATCTCCCGAATTTTTTGTCAGCAGATTGAAGCCATTGATCGGCCCTTCTGAGCCAAAATGCTGAGCCACCATATCCAGCGCTAGATAGGTGGTTACCAAACCGCCCAGTACCAGGAACACTACCTGGATTACATCGGTGTACCCGATCACATTCATCCCCCCAAGGGTAATAACAATGGCAAACAATGCCAGTCCGACCATACAAACGGCGAAATCTAGTCCGGAGATACTGCTGATTGCCAATGCCCCCAGAAAGAGTATGGAAGTTAAGTTGACAACTACATACAATAAAAGCCAAAAAACGGCCATAATCATTGCTACAGTTTCATTATATCTCGTTTTGAGAAACTGCGGCATGGTATAGATCTTATTTTTGAGATAGATCGGGATAAAAAATACCGCAACCACAATGAGGGTAACTGCTGCAAGCCATTCATAGGCTGCAATGGCAAGCCCCATGGTAAAGCCCGATCCGCTCATTCCGATAAACTGCTCGGCAGATATATTAGAGGCAATCAGTGAGGCTCCAATGGCCCACCAGGTTAAGGAGTCTTTGGCAAGAAAATAATCTTTGGAATCTTCATGCTTCTTTCGCTTGTATACGTACCATCCATACGTACTAACTATGATAAAGTAAATAAAGAATACTATATAGTCTGGTGTTTGCATACTCTTAACAGATTGATTAAATAAACCTATTAAAAAAAACGGAAATAAGTTATAAGTTGTAAGTGTTAAGTAATAAGTTTTATTTGCAGGTAATAAGTTTAATAAACTGTGAGCTCACCTCCCGGTTCAGTTTCAAGATATTCTGCGATCTTCATATTGCTTATAAATGCTTTTAGTACTTAATTCTGATCTGCATGCTTATTTTATAGGCCAAAAAAGCATCTTTTGAACAGTGATAGAGATTAAGATAATTGGAAGTGCAACTTTTCTGATTACAAAAACGTACACCACTTTTAAGCCAATCTATAACAACAAAAACCTGAGATTTAAATAAGGTTGTTATTTTCAATTAAAAATATAAGCTATGAGTCGTATAAAATTCATAATTCTATTAATAATACCTTCATTTCTTATAGGCGTTCTAATTGCATATCTGGATGAAACTTTTGGAGACAAATATTTCAAACTAGTAATAAGTCTTTGGATAATTGTCTATATACCGGTTCTAATTATTCTCAGAATGAGAAGTTTGGGCTTTACCTTAAAAGAAGGTTTTAAAGCTATGGTCCCATTTTGGGGTTCTGATCTTAGAAATAGAATCTGGTTTGGGAAATAAATGATTGAGGACAATGAGTCTTGCTTATTGTCCTCAATTTACTGTTTATTGGAATAAATTAGCCCCCCTCGAAAGCAGGAACTTTATTTCAAATTAGAACTTTGGGTAATTTTAATAAACTGTTAACTCACCTCTCAGGTCAGTTTCAAGATATTCAGCAATTTTTTTATTGCTCTTATAATTTCCCAGAAGATACATCAGTTTGGTTACAGCAGCTTCAAAGGTCATATCATAACCGCTGACAACCCCCATTTCCCGGAGTTCCCTGCTGGTTTCATACCGGCCAAGCTCCACTGTACCAACCTTACACTGGGAAATGTTCAAAATGAGCTTACCGTCTTTAATGGCTTCCCTTAACAGATCCAGAAACCATTTTTCGGTAGAAGTGTTACCTGAGCCAAAAGTCTCCATGATCACAGCCTTACAATCTGCCGAAAGTGCGGCCCTAACTATTGCCGGACTAATACCCGGATATAACTTGAGTATTCCAATTGCGCTGTCAAGTTTGGTATGAAATTTCACCGGTTCGGAATTCGGTTTCAGAATATAGTTTCTATTGAACTTCAGATAAACTCCGGCTTCAGCAAGTATCGGGTAATTTGGCGATCTGAAGGCCTCAAACTTTTCGGAATTATATTTGAAAGAACGATTGCCCCTGAAAAGTTTATAATCAAAGTAAATACAAACCTCAGGCACCATCGCCTTGCCTTTTCTTTTTTCAGCTGCAATCTCTAAAGCAGTGATCAGGTTTTCTTTCGCATCGGTACGTATTCCATTTACCGGTAGCTGTGATCCCGTAAAAATCACAGGCTTGTCCAGATTCTCGATCATAAAACTCAGGGCTGATGCGGTATAAGACATCGTATCTGAACCATGTAAGATCACAAAACCATCGTACTGATCATAATCTCTTTGAATGCGCAATGCAAGTTCTTTATAGATCTCCGGACTCATATTGGATGAATCGATCAGCGGATCAAAAGAGTGTACTGTCAACTTGTATTTGAGCCTCTTTAGTTCGGGTACATGATCTGTGATCTGCTCAAAATTAAAGGGAACCAATACTCCGGTTTTAGGGTCATTGATCATACCGATCGTACCTCCGGTATATATTATCAGAACATTGGTCATTGGAAAATTAATTGGTTATCGGAAGGTAAAGATAGAAAAAGAAGGTAAAGGATTACATTTTCTGAATTGAGTTTGAGAAATCTTCTGTGCTTAAATTCCAAAAACCTTTTCAGAATTGCGGCTTGTTATTTCTGCAACTTTTTCGATCGGAATCTGCTTCAGATCGGCAAGCTTCTGCGCCACATAAACAAGGTAACTGCTTTCATTTTGTTTTCCGCGGAACGGAACAGGTGTCAGATATGGCGAATCGGTTTCAAGAACAAGATGTTCTAATGGAATTGACTGCACAACTTTATCCAAACCCGAATTCTTATATGTAAGAACTCCACCGATTCCCAAATAAAATCCGAGATCAATAACTTTTGCTGCCTGTGCAGCATCCCCGGTAAAACAATGGAAAATCCCCCTGAGTTTATCATCCTTTAACTCCTCCAGAATTTCAAAGATCTCATCAAATGCTTCACGACAATGGATCACGATGGGCAGCCCCATTTGCTTTGCCCAGCCAATCTGAGTGCGAAAAGCTTCTTGCTGTATGCCCAAGGTAGATTTATCCCAGTAAAGATCGATTCCGATCTCACCAATAGCATAAATCTTTCTGAGGTTTGCTTCTTTATAAATATGAGCTAATTCCTCTTTAAAATCTTCTTTCACATCGCAGGGATGCAAACCCAGCATTGGGAAACAATGCTGCGGATATTGCTCTGCCAATCCGAAAACTAATGGTATTGATTTGGAATCAACATTGGGCAAAAAGAGTCGGCTAACCTGATTATCCAGACTTCTTTGCATCAGTTCTGTCAGTTTCGCGGAATCTGTTTCGTAATATAAATGGGTATGGGTATCGGTCAGAATCATTCTGCAAATTAACAAAAAAGCCTTCGGGTAATCCCAAAGGCTTTAAATCTTATTTAATCAGGTGTTTAAGCTGAATGATTTCTTTTTCTTCCAGGTATCTCCAGCGACCTCTGGGAAGGTCTTTTTTAGTCAGCTGAGAATAGACAACACGGTCAAGTTTGACTACTTCATAACCCAAACTTTCAAAAATCCGCCTGACTACCCTGTTCTTACCACTATGAATTTGAATCCCAACCTCCTTTTTGCTCCCTCCGGCAACATAACTAACCTGATCAGGTTTGATTACACCATCTTCAAGTTCTACCCCAAATTGGATTTTATTCAAATCTCCCTGGGATAAACTTTTGTTCAGTTCAACCTGGTAAAGTTTTGTAATATTATTTCGGGGGTGGGATAATTTCTCTGCGAGATCACCATCATTGGTCATCAGCAATAAACCAGTTGTATTTCTGTCAAGACGCCCTACCGGATAGATTCGCTCGCGCGATGCTTTCTCAACCAGACTCATAACCGTTTTACGTTCCTGAGGATCGTCAGTAGTAGTGATATAGTCTTTAGGCTTATTTAATAAAACATAGACCATTTTCTCCCTTTTCAGGTTCTCACCGTTATAACGGATCAAATCCTTGGCAGGATCAACTTTATAGCCAAGCTCAGTTACCGGAACACCGTTCACAGAAACTACCCCTGCAGCGATCAATTCATCGGCCTTTCTTCTTGAACAGATACCTGCGTTTGCAATAAAACGATTCAGACGGATTAGTCCGTCATCTTTAACTGCTACAGGCTTTTTACTTCTCTTATTTCCTAAATGCTCCTCTGAACTCCACTTTCTGTCATCAGATCTGTATTTAGGACGATCAAATTCGGAAGGTTCACTGGGCTGCCGCGATTTGAACGGCTTATCATTAAACCTTTTTACAGGTGCATTTTTATCTGAATATTTATTATCCCGGGACTGGAATGGTTTCCTTTCGGTTTCTTTGGATCCTGAATAGGGTTTCCTATCTCCCTGTGGTCTTTCGGTAAAAGATCTTTTACTACTGTCAGTCCTATCTGAATAAGGTCTTTTTTCTGTTTGAGATCTGTCAGAAAAAGGTTTCCTGTCGCCAGTCTGGGGCCTGTCGCCGAATGGCTTTTTATCACCAAATGGTTTCCTTTCTGACCGATCAGAAGCTGAACGTCGATCATCAGAGCGTCCAAAACTCTTTGGGCTTCTCTTTTCTGATGAGAAGCTGGAACCTGATTTATCATCCGGACTTCTGAAACTGCTTTTAAATGGTTTCCTTGGTTCGTCTGAGAATAACTTCTTTTTGGTGTTATTTGTACTATCCTGACGGTCTGATTTGTAAGAGTTACTTTTCGGACCAGAGCCTGAAGCCGGTTTTGTAGTACGCTTAGACTTTTCGGATTTGTCGTCGCGACTGTTCCTTTTATTTTTGAATGGCATGATACGCTTTTTATCTCCTTAAAAGAGAACCACAAATGTAAGCAAAAATACCGAACCAGAGCTGATTTAATATTGAAAATCAGACCCTAAACTCTATCAGAAATTTACTCCAAAAATAGCTCCACAACAAGGCCAATTTCATAACTATTTGATAATTAGATATATATTTTGTACCTTTGTCAAAAATATTCTTATTTGGAACTAAAAAGAGAGGTAAAAATGATAAAGAAACACTTGATAACGTGTTCTGTAATGTTGGGCTTGCTGTTAACTGCCAAGATGTTTATTTATAGTACTCCTGCAACTTTTGATAATTATATAAAAACGATTCAGGGGGCTCAAAACGAAGAATTTTCAATCGAACCCTATTTTAATACACTGAGTTTCGCGAATGAAACTCTACCATTGGGAGATCAGCGAATCAAGCTGAAAATGAATGCGAGTTTAAAGGCTCATTCATATAAGGCTTTGCAGACTTCAAAACTTCACAGGCAGGCAGAAAAATGGTTCCCGATCATCGAGCCTATATTAAAGCAATACGGAATTCCTGCTGATTTTAAATACGTGCCATTGGTTGAGAGCGGACTTCAGGGTGGAACATCACCTAAAGGGGCATCAGGTTACTGGCAATTTATGCCACAAACTGCACGGGATTTTGGACTTAAAGTAAACACTGAGCTTGATGAAAGGCAAAATATTCGTAAATCGAGTATTGCTGCTGCAAAATACATCAAATCCTTATACCGTGAGTTTAATAGCTGGACGCTGGCTGCTGCTGCCTATAATATTGGAGAGGGCAGTCTTAAACGTCAGATGCATAAACAAAGTCAGGACAACTACTTTAAAATGAAGCTCAACAGAGAAACTGCTTCATATGTTTACAAACTGATCTCGATGAAGGAGATTATTGAAAATCCTACCCGTTACGGATACAACAACAGGGCAAGCAGGCTTTTAGCCAATGCGAATGCAGAAAGCAAATCATTGTTTGATGCTAATACCGGTAGGAATAACCCTTCCTACCCGCAAATCTTAAAGAACTAACCATAATAAACCAATCAGGGAGGGTCGGATTTATCCGGCCCTTTTCTGTTTAAAGACCCGATAGCTATCGGGTTACGAAATCACTGACTTACGAAATCACATAGAAGAGCGGAAAGTAGATTTCGTCAGTCACTTACCAGTACAGCGACTGACGAATTTATCTTGCATGGCGCCTAAGTAAATTCGTAAGTCTTATCACTAGCAGAAAAAATCGCATATTTGCATAAATTTTGAGCGTGTATTCAATTTATGAATAAATCTAATCCTGACCTTGGAGAGCAAAGTGAAGTTGAAGTTTTCGGTGCCAGGGTACATAATTTAAAAAATATTGATGTTTCTTTCCCCCGGAATAAGCTGGTTGTAATAACCGGACTTAGTGGCAGCGGAAAATCATCGCTCGCTTTCGACACGATCTATGCCGAAGGACAGCGACGATACATGGAAACGTTCAGCGCTTACTCCCGACAGTTCCTTGGTGGTATGGAGCGCCCCGATGTTGATAAAATCTCAGGATTAAGTCCGGTAATTGCTATAGAACAAAAAACGACCAGCAAGAATCCGCGCTCAACAGTTGGAACCATAACTGAGATCTATGATTTCATGCGTTTACTATTTGCCAGAACAGGAGAAGCCTATTCTTATGTCAGCGGCGAAAAAATGGAGCGCATGACTGAGGATCAGATCCTGAAAAGCATACTTGAGAAATTCGATGGTCAGGCAGTAAGTATTCTTGCACCAGTGGTAAAAGGGCGCAAGGGACATTACCGTGAACTTTTTGAACAAATCCGCAAACAGGGTTATCTGAAAGTTAGGGTTGATGGAGAAATCCTGGATATCAGCCCTAAAATGCAGCTCGATCGTTATAAGATCCATGATATTGAAATGGTGATCGACCGGCTTCTGGTCAGTGCAGATGATAGAAAAAGACTTTACGACTCCATTCAATCGGCATTAAAAGTCTCAAAAGGAATCATAAAAATCAGCGATAAGGAAAACAGAGAATTCTTTTACAGCAAATTCCTGATGGATCCTGTTTCGGGGATTTCCTATGATGAACCTCAACCCAATACCTTTTCCTTCAATTCACCCTATGGGGCATGTGAGAGATGCAGTGGTTTGGGATACATATTTGAAGTTGACAGACATTCTGTAATCCCTAATCCTAAGCTTAGCATTATGCAGGGCGGACTGGCTCCTCTTGGCGAATACCGCGAAACCTGGGTCTTCCAGATTTTAAAAGCACTGGCAAAAAAGTATAATTTTTCGCTATCTAATCCACTTGAAAAATTTCCGGAAGAAATTCTGGACATTATTTTGAATGGCTCGCATGATATCATTACCGTACCTGTTGAATACAATAAATGGAATGTTCAGAATTACCAGATCTCTTTTGATGGAATCATCAAAATGCTGGAGGAACAGACTGAGCGACGAGGGGATGAGGTAGGTGAAGACCTTGAAAATTACCGGGTTCTTAAAACTTGTCCTGAATGTCATGGCGCCAGACTTAAAAAAGAATCACTTCACATCAAGGTGAACGAAAAAAATATTTATGAGCTGGCCTGCATGGATATTTCACAGCTCTTTGAATGGTTTGACAATCTGGAATCACGATTAAATGAACGTCAGAACACCATTGCCCGTGAAATATTAAAGGAGATTCGTTCAAGAATTGGTTTCCTGTTAGATGTCGGATTAAATTACCTGACGCTGGATAGGACTGCCAAAACATTATCCGGTGGTGAAGCTCAGCGAATCCGTCTGGCAACACAAATAGGTTCCCAATTAGTGAATGTCCTTTATATTCTTGATGAACCCAGTATTGGATTGCATCAGCGGGATAATGCACGCCTGATATCTGCCTTAAAAAACCTTCGGGATATCGGTAATACCGTACTGGTAGTTGAACATGATAAAGATATGATCATGCATGCCGACCATGTCATTGATATGGGTCCGGCAGCCGGAGAACATGGAGGAGAAGTTGTTGGCGAGGGAAGTCCTGAAAAGTTCGCAAAAGCCAAAACTCTGACAAATGACTACCTCAGCGGAAGAAAAGAGATCGCTATACCCGCCGAACGAAGAAAAGGTAATGGAAAATCTCTGACCATAAAGAATGCTACTGGCAATAACCTGAAAGATGTATCTGTGGAATTTCCGCTTGGAAAACTGATCTGCGTGAGCGGAGTTTCAGGTAGCGGAAAATCAACTTTAATCGCAGAAACACTCTATCCTATACTTAATCATCATTTTTTCAGGGCAAAGAAAAAACCAATGCCTTATAAAAAGATTGAAGGCCTTGAGCATATTGATAAGGTAATTGAGATCGATCAAACACCTATCGGGCGTACTCCGCGATCCAATCCATCAACGTATACCGGTGTATTCTCAGATATAAGGAACCTGTATGTAATGCTTCCGGAAGCAAAGATCAGAGGATATAAGCCGGGGCGATTCTCCTTTAATGTAAAGGGCGGACGCTGCGAAACCTGTCAGGGTGCCGGCATGAAGCTAATCGAGATGAATTTTCTGCCTGATGTTCAGGTTCCCTGTGAGGAATGCAACGGCAAACGTTATAACCGTGAAACTTTGGAGGTACGCTATCGGGGTAAATCTATCAGTGATGTACTGGATATGAGTATTGAAGATGCAGTTGCTTTTTTTGAACCAATTCCGGCTATCTATCGCAAGATTAAAACGTTGCAGGAAGTCGGATTGGGATATATCCGCCTCGGTCAATCTTCCACAACCTTATCAGGGGGAGAAGCACAGCGTGTTAAATTAGCAACCGAACTTTCCAAAAAAGATACAGGAAATACATTTTACATTCTGGATGAACCTACCACAGGTCTCCATTTTGAAGACATCAATGTGCTGCTGGGTGTTTTGAACCGCCTGGTAGACCATGGTAATACCATTCTGGTGATAGAGCACAATCTGGATGTCATTAAAGTAGCCGACTGGGTAATAGATCTCGGACCGGAAGGTGGTTCAGGTGGAGGACAGATTCTGTTCGAAGGGAGTCCGGAAGATTTGATTAAAGTAAAGAATAGCCATACCGGGAAATTTCTTGCCCTGGAGATGGCAGCTGCTAAATAGCCCGTCATTTCGAACACGTGAGTACTATTGTACCACTTACTACTACCGAAATGCGTGGAGAAATCTCCTGAAAGGAAGCACTGAGATAAGTTGAGGATTTACGAACGTAGATATTATAGGCAACAGATTCCTCAGTCGTACCTCCTTCGGAATGACGGACATTACGACCCCGCCATTTCGATGAGCGACCTCAATTATTGTCTTTAAAAATATTTTAAATGCGAAGAGAAATCCCATGGTAAAAAGCAGAGCTTTACATTAATAGATTTCTCCACAACGTGAATTCATGGCTTGAGAAGTGAATAGTACTGTTGTGTTCGAAATGACGGACAATACGACCCCGTCATTTCGAACACGCGAGTACTATTGTGCCACTGAATACTACCGAAATGCGTGGAGAAATCTCCTGAAAGAAAGCACTGAGATAAGTTGAGGATTTACGAACGGAGATGTTATAGGCAACAGATTCCTCAGTCGGGCCTCCTTCGGAATGACGGAAACTGGCGTCTTTTTCTTAAATTTATACATGCTTCAATTGCTCACATCTCCCCAGATCCGCGAAGCGGATGCCTACACCATTAAAAACAAGCCTATCAGCTCAATAGATCTGATGGAATCGGCCTCGGGAGCATTTGTTAAAGCCTTTATGGAGGAAGTTCCTAACCGGGATACCCTGATCAGTGTTTATTGCGGTACAGGAAATAATGGCGGGGATGGGTTAGCAATTGCACGACTATTAAAAGAGCAAGGCTACGATTCTATTTCAGTGAAAATCATGCGCTTCAGTCCGAAAGAAAGTGCAGATTTTAAAACTAACCTCGATCGTCTGAAATTAACAGGAATACCTCTTTCTGAACTATCCAATGCTATAAATCTTCCCAAAGAAAATGCTACTGTTATTATTGATGCATTGATTGGCTCCGGACTTAATAAAGCTTTGGAGGGCGATCTTCAGACACTCATTAAACATCTCAATAAATTAAAGAAAAATATAATTGCAGTTGATGTACCAAGCGGCTTCCCTGCAGAGGGAATAATTGATCCAAACGCCACTGTCCTGAAAGCGAAACTGACGATCACATTCCAGCGGCCAAAGATCAATTTCTTCTTTCCTGAATCAGCACAGGCTACTGAAAGATTTATTGTAACTGATATAGGTCTGGATGAGGCTTATATTCAATCCCAGCCCGGACCATGGAAACTTATAGAAGAAAAAGATCTGAAAGGTTTGATCAAAACCCGAAAACCATTCAGTCATAAAGGCAGCTATGGCCATGCCCTGATTATTGCGGGCAATACCAGAACAATGGGAGCTGC
>CAZGCG010000038.1:0-15525 GCA_964524205.1 uncultured Sphingobacterium sp.
CACTATTGTATCATTTTTCTTTCATAGGATTTTGAAAGGCTGTTATTTTCTATTTTTATAACTCCTGTAGCTTGTCTGAACGTATCTTACCTAAAGGTTCAGCTGCTTTGTGAAAAAGATAAGGATCTAAGAGGAATGTCCAGACAGTCATATTTACTATATTTAATTTTTACTTTCTGGATGCTTTCAGGCTCGAAAGCTATTGCCCAAAGCACCTCCAATGAAGGGACTGATTTTTGGGCTGTTTTTCCAACACACATTCCTGCTAATCTTAATGGATTCAGGCCATTAGCAAGGTATTCCATATTCATAACAGGTAAGCAGGCCTCATCAGGAACTGTTACTGTAGGAAATTCAATCCAGCGATTTGACCTCACTGCAGGTAATACGGTTATAGAAATCCCAATAAATCGTGCGGATGCCTATATTGATGAGCTTGAAGCTGGCAGGGTACTCGCAAACAGGGCGATAAGGGTTCAGGTGGATCCTGGGAAACCTAAAGTGGTAGTCTATGGACATATTTTTGCTGGTGCCCGTTCTGCAGCTTCGCTTATTTTGCCTAAAGAAGCTCTGGGGCAACAGTATTATAGCATGAATTATATAAGTGGTAATACCCCGGATCCCGGCAAAAACCATATTGTGCTGATAGCCAGCGAGCCCAATACAAAAATTTTTATCATGCTTAATGGGAATGACCTTGTTCCCGGTGGGATAACCCTTACAAATCCTGGCGATGTGTATGAATACCTGTCCAATATTGACCTGACCGGGGCAAATGTGTTTGTTGATCCCGAAACTTCAGGCTGCAAACAGTTTGCAATGTTCTCAGGAACTACAAATTCAGCAATTATTGCGCCTTCAGGTTGTATCGGTACAACCTCATCTGATCCATTATATCAGCAGAATTACCCTGTGGACAGTTGGGGCAAGACTTATGGATTTATTCCCTTCAGTTCCACAAGTCCCAGAGGAAATACCGTGAGAAGCAGAGGTAATTATGTAAGGATATTGGCTAAAGAGAATGGTACCCGCGTTACTTATAATGGTACCCAGGTTGCTAATCTGAATGCCGGGGAATATTACCAAACCCCGGCACCTGTTAATGTGCCAGCTTATATTTCTGCTAATAATGCAATTGCGGTTGCCCAATATTCTTTAACCCAGGCATGTGCAGGCGGTGGCTTCAGTGATCCTGATATGGTGATTCTGAATCCGATTGAATATAATATTAAGAACATTACGGTGTATTCCTCGAACAGAGAAAACATCAGTGAGAATTATGTGAATATCCTGATCAAAACCTCTGCAGCAGCCTCTTTCAGGATCAATGGACGAGTACCGGGGGGGACATTTGCAGTATTAACAAGTAATCCCGAATACTCTTATCTGAAGCTAAATCTGAATCAATATCCTACACAGATATTTAATTTATCAGCATCCGATGGTTTTAATGCGATTGCCTATGGATTTGGTGATGTAGAGTCCTATGCTTATTCAGCAGGTACAAATCTGGCATCCAGTCAGTTTGTAAGAGCAATAAACAAAATTACACTCGAGGAAATAAACAATGCCTGTACCAGACAGGATCTTGACTTTAAGCTTACCCTGACCGCACCTGCATCAAACTTAATCTGGCAACTTGATGTAAATGATCCTCCGGTTACACAAACTAATCCGCAGGCAGTGCTGGTTGTACGGAATGGTATTACATTTTATGAGTATTTATTTCCAAAGAACCTCGGATATAGTCAGCCAGGTCAGAAGTCAATCAAGATCATAGCTAAATACGCTACACTTGCAGGATGTAATCTTGATGAACAGGAAATTGACTATCAGTTTGATGTTTTTGATCCGCCTGAAGCATTGTTTACAAACACAAGCAAATCTTGTTCGAATAGTGAAATTAGCTTTACAGATATGAGTAAGGATAATGGCAATCCTATAACTTCCTGGGAATGGGATTTCGGAGATGGCAATAATTCAATTGACCAGAACCCAAAGCATATTTTCTTGAATCCCGGTTCATATAATGTTGTTTTGAGGGTAAGGAATTCAACAAGCTGTGATGCAAAGGAATATACCCGAAATATACTGATTCGGGCAAGTCCGGTAGCGGATTTTTCATATACAAGTCCTGGCTGTGAAAATGCTGCAATTATATTTACTGACCTGTCGAGGGCAGTTCAGGGGAATATTATAAAACGGGAGTGGGATTTTGGAGATGGGACAAAAGCAGAAAATCCCACATCTGCCCCAATTAGTCATCAGTACACTTCAGGAGGACAGTTTATGATCAGTCTTAAGGTTACCAATGAATTTGGCTGTGAGAATGTAATTACCCGCGAACTAAATATTACTACACCATTTCTGGAAGCTGGAAAAGATACAATCGTTTTACGCGGAGGTGCAGTACGATTCAATATTCAGGCTACCGGTACGAATTTAAGGTATAAATGGACTCCCTCCACCGGACTCGATCGCGATGATGTAAGAAATCCGGTTGCATCCCCTGCAAATGATACCCGTTATTATGTAACCATAAGTTCTGATGAAGGATGTATTCTGCAGGATGATCTTATGGTAAAAGTGCTTGAAATGCCTTTCATCCCAAATACATTTACACCAAATGGAGATGGAATTAATGATGTATGGCAGATTGAATACCTGGATAGCTATCCGGGGGTAAGTGTAAATATTTATAATCGCTTTGGAATTAAAGTATTTGGTTCTATTGGATATCTTAAGGCCTGGGATGGTAATTTAAACGGACAATTTCTCCCTGTGGGGACCTATTATTATGTCATAGATCCCAAGATCGGATTACCAGTGTTTAAGGGATGGGTAACGGTGATTCGATAGGGCAGGTAATTGAGGCTGATTTTTTTTGAACAGCTTGAGTATAATGCCAGCTTTAAATAATTATACGATTGAAGTTCGACAATGAAAATGATTTTTTAACTTGTTCAAATTATCTTTATGAGTTTTTTGCAGGAGATTAGGTTTTGGAATTATCATAATGATAAGGTTAACGCTCAAAATAAAGTATTAATGAAAAGAATTGCGGCTTTTTTATTTTCTTTTCTGATTTGCCAGTTTGTGCTAGCTCAGCAAAAGCCGCAGTATACTCAGTATGTCATGAATAATTTTATTTTGAATCCTGCAATCGCTGGAATTGAGAATTAAGTTGATGTAAAAGCTGGTTATCGTGCTCAGTGGCAGGGACTTGATGGTGCTCCGGTGACTTCTTATATTTCAGTTCATGCGCCGCTTGGCAGAAATTTTTTGTATGGCACATCAACCTCTGTGCCACAGGGGGGAGGGGATAATCCCAATAGCCGGAGTTATTTGCAGAATTATATGGCTTCTGAACCCCATCATGGTGTAGGATTTACTGCCGTCTCTGACAAGGCAGGGCCTATTTCCAGAACAGATGTTAACCTGAATTATGCCTATCATATTGGAATAACAGAACAGGTGAACGTCTCTGTCGGACTAGCAGCCGGAATTTCGAAGATATATCTTGATCGTTCTGGTCTGGTGCTTGAAAATCCAAATGACCAGGCAATCGGAAATGGTAATTATGATAATTTCAAGCCTGATATGAGTGCCGGAATCTGGCTTTACGGACCCCGGTTTTTTGCCGGAGCTTCGGCGCAGCAGCTATTAAAAAGTCCAATAGGTTTTAGCGATGATCCGGTGACTTATGATCAGGGAAGAAAAGTACCTCATATATTCGTAACTGCAGGATACAAAGTTTACCTCGGGGACGATTTTGCTGCAATCCCATCTGCCTTATTAAAAATTGTGACGCCGGTTCCCGCTTCAGTGGATGTGAACTTAAAACTAGCCTACAAAGATCGCTTTTGGGTTGGTGGCAGTTACCGCAAGGATGATGCATTTGCAGGAATGGCAGGTTTTAATGTGGGTTCATTTATGAACATCGGCTATTCTTACGACCTAACCACATCCGGCCTCAACACTGTAAGTAATGGCTCGCATGAAATCGTGCTTGGAATATTTTTGAATAACCGGTATAAGGTGAGTTGCCCGCAGAAAAGCTGGTAACGTTTAATTGATAGTTGACAATTGACAGTTGACAATGGAAAGTGGACAATTTCTCATATCTCATATCTCAAATCTCACATCTCGTTAAAGCTCTTTCCTTAACCTCGCAACCGGAATGTTCATTGCTTCGCGGTATTTTGCAACTGTTCGTCTGGCGATGTTATATCCCTTTTCTTTGAGAATTTCAGTTAGTTTTTCATCTGCGAGTGGTCGGCGTTTATCTTCTTTTCCGATACATTCTTCGAGGATCTTTTTTACTTCCTTATTTGAGACTTCTTCACCGCTATCCATTTGTATGGCTTCAGAAAAGAATGATTTTAATAGAAAGGTTCCGAATTCGGTCTGCACATATTTTGAATTAGCCACCCGCGAAACAGTTGAAATATCCATACCAATGCGGTCGGCAATATCCTTTAAGATCATTGGCTTTAAATTCTTATCATCACCGGTAAGAAAATACTCATACTGATAATCCATGATAGCCTTCATTGTTTTTAGCAATGTTTGCTGTCTTTGCTTGATCGCATCAATAAACCATTTTGCTGAATCCAGTTTTTGCTTCACAAATTGGACTGCTTCCTTAAGTTTTTTGTCTTTTTCAGCTGTTTTATCATAATGTTCAAACATATCCTGATAAGAGCGGCTTACCCTGAGCTCCGGTGCATTTTTTGAATTCAGAGTCAGGAATAGTATCCCGTCATTATTGCTGATATGAAAATCTGGTATAATCTGCAGCTGTTTGGTAGTCACAGCATTGGAGTCGCCAGGTTTAGGATTGAGCTTAAGAATTTCATTCACTACTTCTTTTAGCTCTTCAGAGTCCATATTTAATGAACGTTCCAGCTTATCATAGTGTTTTTTCGTAAACTCGTCAAGGTAATCCTCAACAACCATGATTGCTTTCTGGATGATAGGATTAGGGTCTTTTTTTCTTAGCTGGATAAGTAAACACTCCTGTAAATCTCTTGCACCAACTCCAGCCGGATCAAAGGATTGTATCACCTTTAGCATCTCATAGACATCGTCATCTTCGGCAAATACATTTTGTGAAAATGCGAGATCATCAACTAAAGAAGTAACAGGCCTTCTGAGATATCCATCATCATCCAGACTGCCGATTAATTGTTGTCCTATCCTGAAATCCTTATCAGAAAGAGGCAAAAGGTCTAACTGTGCTTGTAAACTTTCAAAAAAGGAGCTTTGAACAGCAATTGGTATTTCTTTACGGTCATCATCATCATCCCCATTTTGCTCATATTTTGAACTGTAGTCATTAATATTATCGTCCTGAAGGTAATCATCCACGTTAAATTCGTCCAAACTGTCTTGTGAATCTTCCTGATTGAAATTATCATCCTCGGGGTCACGGTCAGGGTATTCTTCAACAGGCTCATTCATATTCGCCAGACTTAAATCTTCAAGAGCGGGATTATCTTCCAGTTCTTCTTTAATACGGGTATCAAGTGAAACTGTAGGTACCTGCAGTAGTTTGATGAACTGAATCTGCTGTGGAGATAGTTTTTGAAGAAGTTTTTGCTGAAGGTTTTGTCTTAACATAAGGTGAATTCTCCGGTAAATTTACATAATTAATGATGGATGAAATAGTCATCCTTAAAATATGTTTGTAACAGAAAGATATACGAGCACAATTTGTATTTGTTTTATTAAAAAAATATATAAATTTAAGAAAGGACAAAATCAAAAAAAATATGGCTATTGTAAAAGAATTTAAAGAATTCATCTCAAAAGGGAATGTTGTAGATCTCGCAGTCGGTGTTATTATCGGCGCTGCATTTGGAAAAATCATCACCTCATTGGTTGATGATGTATTAATGCCCCCAATAGGTTATCTGATGGGTGGAGTTGATTTTTCAGATAAAAAGCTGGTACTTGTTACTGCAGATACAGTCAACAAAATAGAGGAAGTAGCCATTCGTTATGGAAACTTTATTAATGCCCTTATTCAATTTTTAATTGTCTCTTTTTGCATATTCGCAGTCATTAAGGCTATCAATACCCTGAAGCGTAAAGAAGAGGCAGCCCCTGCGGCTCCTGCTCCTCCGGGTGCTGAGGAAGTTCTGTTGGCTGAAATCAGGGATTTGCTCAAAAGTCAGAATAAATAATCAATAGGTTCTTTTAAGCTCTGGGTTGGTTATGATAATATAATCACCCAGATGCTCAAATTTTTTCCAGTCGGGATTATTGAAAGTACTGTCTGAGAAGGATGAAATATTTGCTATTTTTAGCGAAGGCCTGAGCTTTATTACCCGGGCAACAGTGCCAAGTTTCTCATCACTGTGAAAGCGACCTGCAACATGGAATATCTTATTTTGCCTGTACTTTTTCAGGTATTTGATGATTGACCATGCCATGCCACTGTCCCATAAGTTTTGAGCCTGGTATATTTCCATACCCGGGACTTTGTGCCCTCCCATAGTCTTTAAGAAATTATCATAGTATTTTCCTGCAGCAGTATCAATAGGTAGTGGCGGCAGCCATTTCCTGGCTGTTTTATTTAAAGAATCAAGACCTGACAATCCTTTTCGCGTTACAATATTCACATAGCGGTTTGGAGTATTGGCTGCAATAACCTGTATGCCCTGCTCGCGGGAATACTCAATCATAGGTTTATAGTCTGTATAGTTATTCCATGACCTTGCTTCTTTTATGAAATTCTTTTCGCGGATCAGGTTCTGCAGGTACTCGTTCAATACCAATTGCACATCAGTTTCGAACATTTCCATTGAAAGTGCCTGTTTTTCTCCGTTTTTATGGTGAAGCATTCTGAGAATTTCCATTTCGAGCTGGTGCCCGCTTGGATCATTATGTTCTTCTCCAAAAAACACAACATCCTTTTCGGAAAGAGTACTGATAATTTCCTCCAGTGTACAGATCTTGTTAGCCTTGCTATCATATATTTTGTAATTCTCAGATTTTAACTGTGATGATGCAGGAAAAGTGAAAAATACAAAGAAAATAAAGAGGTAAAATTTCATATTTTTGAGCTGTTTCGGGAGATTAATTAAGGGAAGGTAAGGATATTTTAATTCTATTGTTTGAATTGTGAAAAATCAACCTTATATTTGCACTCCTGTTTTTTAGAGCAATAATAGATAAATAAGTCATGAAAAGAACATTCCAGCCTTCTCAAAGAAAAAGAAGAAATAAGCACGGGTTTAGAGAGCGCATGAGCAGTGCAAACGGAAGAAGAGTATTAGCCTCAAGAAGAGCTAAAGGTAGAAAAAGACTATCTGTCTCTGACGAGCGTCGCCATAAAGCATAATTTTGATTGTGTTTTCGTAGCCTTACGAATTACGCAGATCAAAATCTGCTTGTAAATCAGGCTAAATTACAATCAAAATGTACAGTTTTAAAAAAGAAGAACGGTTATGTAATGTTAAGCTTATAGAAAAGCTTTTTACTGACGGTTCTTCTTTTTTAGTTTATCCCTTCCGCATCGTTTGGCTTTCTGAGCATGGCAGTTCTGTACATCCGGTGCAGGTTTTGATCAGTGTCCCGAAAAAAAGATTTAAACGTGCAGTTGACCGGAACCTGATTAAGCGCAGAATTCGCGAAGTTTATCGTCTTCATAAATCCGAATATCTTTATCCATTCCTGAATGAAAATTCATCAGGATTGATATTGGGAATTACTTATATAGGTAATGAAATAGGAGAGTATGCATTTCTGGATAAGAAGTTCAAAGACGCTTTGAGCCGATTAAAGAAGTTATACCTGAGCAGCCATGTTGAAAAGGATAGTTAAGTCGGTATTTTCTGCATTTTTTCTATTTCTGATCTGGATTTATCAGAATCTTATTTCACCAATACTTGGAAAGTCATGTCGTTTTACTCCGACCTGCTCGCATTATGGGATTGAAGCAATACAAAAATATGGACCCTTTAAGGGTGGCTGGCTGACAATTAAGAGGATCGGCAGATGTCATCCCTGGGGCGGGCACGGCCATGATCCGGTTCCATGAGTTTTTTCTTTGCCCATAATTTCGCTCCTTTGCATCTATGAATGATCAACTAATTTTACTTCTTGAAACTGCTACAAGCAGTTGTTCGGTGGCATTGAGCGAAAATGGGAAAATCATTGCCCTTAAGGAAGCCAATGAGCGGAATATTCATGCGAGTCATATCACTCTGTTCATAGAAGAGTTGATGATCAGAACAGGCAAAAAGTATTCTGATCTGAAAGCTGTTGCAGTAAGTAAAGGGCCGGGATCGTATACCGGTCTTAGGATAGGGGTCTCAACGGCAAAAGGACTCTGCTATGCGCTTGATATTCCTTTATTGGGAATAGATACGCTCGAAGCCATGGCATCCGGACTGCTGTCTAAAAATGATATTCAGCATTCAGATTTGCTTATCCCAATGATCGATGCGAGAAGAATGGAGGTCTATACTGGTATTTTTCAGAAGGATCTCAAAGTAATTGAACCGGTGAGTGCAAAGATTGTGGATGCTTCTTCTTTTGATCAGTTTAAAAGTAAAAATCTTATTCTGTTTGGAGATGGTGCCGGTAAGTTTAAGGAATTATTTTCAGATCAAAATAATATCAGTTTCATTGATTTTACAAACTCAGCTGAAGATCTCAATTTTTTAGCCTGCAGAAAGTTTAGCAATGGTGACACAGAGGATGTAGCTTATTTTGAGCCTTTTTATTTAAAAGACTTTCTGCTTACGAAATCCGCAAAGAGTAAGGCTTAATCTTTTTTTCCAACAAGTCCCTTTATGAATTTCCCGATAGGATCTTTCCTGAATCCTGAAATTTTAGTCGCATTCGCCTGATGCTCTAAAATACTTCCGAATTTTAAACCAAATCCCATATAAAATGAAACACCGGTATACCCACTGGAATAAGGGGAAGCACTTTTGGAAAAATTTCTTAGCATTTCATAACTTTTTAAAAGCTGATCACTACCTATGTAGAATTCGACATTAGGTGTTTTAATCATGTACTGTCCACCTATCTGTAATATCCCGGTCGTATTATAGGCAGCTGATGCGGTAAGGACATGATTCTTTAAATGGTAATTATTGACCAGCACAAGATCCCCGCCATCATAGTAAATGGTTTTGGAAAGGATCAGGTTTGGTTTATAATTTCCAAATTCCTTACTCAGCATCAATTCAGCTTTACCATTGATCATACTTACATAGGATTTATTAATTGATGCTCTATTTATCCGGGTATCCAGACTGTCGGCGAGTCTGTTATCCGCACTTGAGTTCGAGGCATTCTGAATAATGATTTGTCCGGTATCAAAATCATATTCATAGGCTTCTTTGCTCCATTTTATAAAACCGATATCCTTCATGTTTCCTAATATAGACCACCCGTCCCGAAGACGATATGAAGCTCCTGCTGTAACTGAGAGTCCTGGATTTTTAAAATTGGGATTAACCATATTCTGTTGAAAATTATCAAATTTGAAACTCGACCTGAGCTGTCCCTTTACTGAAACATCAAACACATCGTTTGCTTCGTCCATGTTTATTTCAGATTTATCCACCTTTAATGCGGTATAACTTATTCCGCTTAATAAGCTAAACTTTGCTCCAACTGAAAATCGCTTTGTATAATTTTGGCGGTATGCAAAACTGAACTGATGGTATGACTGATTATATCCGTTCACATTGAAGAGGTTACTTAGGTTACTGGCATTAAAAACCCGGTAATCGTCAAAAATGGCAAAAAACTCGTTGGTAACCCGGGCTCTTCCATCGTTCCTGATCTGCCAGCTTATCCCCATTTCCTTGTATTTTTTTACTGCCTTTAACATGCGCAGCATAGCGATATAATTATTTGAACTGAAGGTTAGTGTATTCATTCGATTTTCACCCAGGGTGATGTCGCGGCCATTGAATACACCATCGTAAATAAGGGATTTGAATGCAGGTTCTGCCGGACCTGAGAATGTCGAATTCAGGCTGATCGTTGGAATAAGGAAATTGAATGCGAAACGACGACTTGTATCAACCTGATAGGCTCTTTGGGATGGATTTTCGAAACTGTCATATAAGGTACGACTGTTATAAAGAGAATATTGCTGAGAATAGCTGGTTCTTATTAGCCCAATGAGTAAAAATAATAGTAGAGATAGCTTAATTAAAGATATTTTGTTTCGGCTTAAAATCATGGTACAATTAGTTGCTTCCAATACTATCTACGAATAAATCAGGCTCAGATGCTGTCTTTATATTTTTGTAAGCAGTGTAAAAATTAGTAAAAAAATATTCATTATTACTAGTCAGCTGATAAGACATTGCATATAGATCTTTTATTCCATAATTTTTACTTCTAAAGATCTGACTGTAATTGCTTCTGAGTGAGTTCCTTAACAAAATCTCTGCATTGTTTAAATATAGAACAAATGAAACATTACTCTGATCGGCAACCAGTTGATCAAATTGAATAAATGCCTCTGTTTTATAAATCAAACGGCCTGCATTGTAATCATTTAAAAACCGCTGAATACTTGAGGGTGAATTTGAAAGGATAAGCAGGTTGTCTGTAATTGTAAAGAAAGGTTTGGAAAATCTTTTCACCGGATCCCCCAAATAATAATAGAATAGATTGCTGTAATTCATTCTTCTCACAGTTGGAGAATAAAACGAACTCAATGGGTCAAGTAAGAACTGAAGTTTGCTGCCATCACTCAGCCTAATTATTGCCAGGCTCTCGGAGGTTGAAAGATGTATTGTACTCATTTCCTTAGCCCATAATTTAGTCATATCCCTCCCAGGATTTATACCAGTTTCAGATCTTATGGTTTCTATTTGCTTGTTTAGTGTGTCGAGCTCAGCTCTGGCTTCAAATATCACATCCAGGTCTTTCTTGTACCTTACATAATCCGAGATGCCATATGTGATTGAACTGGCTGTATTATAAGGCATCACCAGTTTAATCGTATTCTTAACGGGTTTCTGATTGAGAAAAATAGGGATGTAACTGTCTTTATCAGAGGGTATTCTGCTTATTCCATTAAACATCATTACATCAGTTTTGTAATTCAGCTCCAGACTTGAATAACCAGAAAAGCTTTCGAACAGCTCCATGTTATCGCTTAATTTTCGTTTGAAATATGGTTTTAGAAAGCCGGGTTTGTTATAGTTTATAAAAAGATGTGCTAATGCATTTGCATCTTTGTTTAGTCCGGTATTGATCTCCTTTATAAAAGCCTGACTGATTTTCTTTGCATTCTTGTCAAAACTCTGACTTAGCAGATCAGCTGAAAAACTGCCTCTTGCGATTCCTTTATCAATGCATAGGTAAAAAGGACGCTTCAACTCAGTAGAATTGATTTCTAAAATAGCAGTTCCAGATTTTTCCTTTTTGCTTATCCTGATTTCTGAAAGTTCAGAAAAGGTATTTTGGAGTTCATCAAGGGTCAGTGGCTGTTTTAGCTGGATCGACCATAAAAAATGAACACTGTCGGTTTTGGACGGATGAAATGACAAAAAGAACTTTTGCCCATCAGTTAGATCATTCAGTTCCTTTTTACTAACAAGAAGATCTTTTAACCAGGCCAGTTCATTTTTAGCCTGTGTACCAATTATGGTATCGAAAACAGTATAATCTGAAAAAATTTCATACAAGCTTTTGTCGTTGGGGTATTGAAAAATAAGGGAGGCATCAGCAGGTATTTCAGAAAGCACACGGTCATTGTTTCGGCTGCTTACGTTGAGATTCGAAAAGTATAAATATGCAAGAGAAATCACTATGAGGACTAAAGCCGTTGTAATTCCTATTATTTTCTTCATCAATATGTGCTTTTAGCAAATTTATATTTTTATGTCATCGCAGAAGAATTGCAAACATGTTTGTTAAATTAGCAATCTAATCTAACATTATGAACAAACGGGTAATTATTGTCGCTTCTGTGTTTGGCATTCTGGCTGTTATTTTAGGTGCTTTCGGTGCACATGCTTTAAAATCCCTTCTTGAACCATCTGGATTAGAGGTTTGGAAAACAGCTGTAAGTTATCACTTCTATCATACACTTGCGCTGCTTTTCGTTTCAATACTTCCAGCAAGTAATAGCAAGGCTGCGAATATGGCTGCCTGGTTCTTTTCTTTAGGAATTCTGTTTTTTTCAGGTTCTTTATATCTTATTTCAACCAAAGAAATACTGAATATTAGTCAGCTATCGGTTCTTGGGCCGATTACTCCAATCGGGGGATTGTTTTTTATACTAGGTTGGTTTAGCCTGATTTTCGTTGCTATAAAGAGTAAATAATGCTTGAATTTAATGAAACAGATGGCATTGAAAGGAAAACTCTTTTCATAGAGGTAGTTCTGCCCTTAGCAATACCTAAAACCTATACCTACCGGGTACCTTCAGAAATGACCCATGCTATTTCAATAGGCAAGCGTGTGGTTGTTCAGTTCGGAAGGGCTAAAATCTATACCGCAATTGTTTATCAGGTATCTGAAACTCCACCGGAACTTTATGAGGCTAAGTATATCATTGATGTACTTGATGATGAGCCTATTGTAAATGAGTTTCAGTTGAAATTATGGAAATGGATGTCGGATTATTACCTCTGTCATATCGGTGAGGTGATGCAGGCTGCACTTCCTTCGGCCCTCAAACTGGCGAGTGAAACCCGTGTAATTCTGAATCATTCAACAGAGTTCGATAAGTCTGAACTTTCTGATAAGGAGTTCCTGATTATTGATGCCCTGGATATTCAATCTGAACTTAAGGTAAGTGATATCAGTAAATTACTCGGGCAAAAAACGGTTTTCCCAATTCTCAGAGCTCTTTTTGAAAAGAATATTATTATTATATCAGAGGAAATTACTGAAAAATTTAAACCCAAAAAGAAATCATTTATTAGCCTTCATCCACAATACAAAGATTCCGAAAACCGCAGGGCTTTATTCGAAATCCTTGAGAGGGCACCCAAACAACTTGAACTTTTGCTGGCTTATTTTAAGCTTGAAAAACAGCAACAGGAAATTTCCAAACCCGATTTGCTGGAAGTTAGTGGCAGCGGTCCTGCAGCATTAAAAACTTTAATTGAGAAGGAGATTTTTGTGCAGGAAGATAGAGTGGTTAGTCGCTTAAGTGCTGAAGAACTCGAAACACTGCATGATTTTAAACTGAATGATGCTCAGGAAACCGCATTGGGGGAGATCAGAGAGCAGTTGAAAGAAAAGGATGTTGTTTTGCTTTATGGCGAAACATCTTCCGGCAAAACACAAATCTATATCCGCCTGATTGAGCAAATGCTGCTTGAAGGCAAGCAAACATTATATCTTTTGCCTGAGATTGCCTTGACCACACAGCTTATTGAACGTTTGCGTGAACATTTTGGAGGGCAGATTGGAGTTTATCATTCCCGCTTTAATGATAATGAACGGGCAGAAGTCTGGCAGAAAGTTTTAAAAGGTGAGTATAAAATGATTCTTGGCGCCAGATCATCTATTTTTCTGCCATTTAAGGATCTGGGACTGATCATCGTCGACGAGGAGCATGAATCTTCTTACAAGCAATATGACCCGGCTCCGCGATACCATGCACGGGATACTGCCATCTTTCTTTCACATCTGCATGGGGCTAAGATAGTTTTAGGCTCAGCAACTCCGAGTTTGGAAAGTTTTTATAATGCTAAGATTAAAAAATATGGTTTTGTAACCTTAAAAGGCAGATATGGTGGAGTAAAATCACCTGTAATTGAAGTGGTGAGTATAGCCGAGGAAACTAAGCGGAAAACAATGCAGTCACATTTTACCACAGTTCTGGTAAATGAAATTAAAACGGCATTATCCCGTAAGGAGCAGGTGATTCTTTTTCAAAACCGTCGGGGATATACTCCGGTTTTACTTTGTACTACCTGCGGATATACTCCCAAATGCATCAATTGTGATGTAAGTCTTACTTTTCATAAGAGTAGTGCAAAACTCCATTGTCACTATTGCGGATATAAACAGGATGTATTGCAAGCTTGTCCTGCCTGCGGTTCCACCCGGATAGAGCAAAAGGGCTTCGGTACCGAAAAGATAGAAGATGAACTGCAGCGTATCTTTACGGATGCAAAAATTGCCCGTATGGATCTCGACTCGACCCGGACAAGGAACAGTTTTCAGATCCTGCTTAATGATTTTGAAGAAGGTAGGATTGATATACTGGTGGGTACTCAAATGGTTGCCAAGGGACTTGATTTTGGGAATGTAAGTACAATTGGAATTATCAGTGCCGACAGTATGTTAAATTATCCTGATTTTCGGGCATTTGAACGTAGTTTTCAGATGTTAGCACAGGTTTCTGGACGAGCTGGAAGACGCGCGAAACAAGGCAAGGTTATTATTCAGGCATATGATACCAGCCATCGTATTATCAGCCAGGTGATCAGAAACGACTATGAGGAAATGTTCGATACTGAAATTCTGGAGCGGAGAAATTTCCATTATCCACCTCTTTACCGTCTTATTCAATTGGATGTGAAGCATAAAGATCCCCATAAACTGGCGGTGATTTCAGATTCTCTGGCTAAAGTATTGAGATCGCAGTTTGGCGACCGGGTTTTGGGACCAGAAGCACCTCTGATCAGCCGTATCAGAAATTATTTTATTCAGACAATTTTGATCAAGGTTGAGAAGGAGGGGGTATCTGTCCAGAAGATCAAAGAAGCATTGCAGCAGATTCTCAGGAACTTCGATTCACAGCCCTCTAGCAAGGGTGTTTACATTCATATTGATGTAGATCCTTATTGAAATTATTCCTTTAATTTATTCTCAATTTTATTTTAAAATACTGCCTTCATAAGACTATTTTTGAAGAGCAATGGCACATAAATTAGTTGATAGCTACCGCGAAAAGGGAGCCCGGAAAAAGTTAGTTGAATTACTCAGAGAAAGAGGCATAGCCGATGAAAAAGTATTAAAAGCAATTGGAAAAGTCCCGAGACATTATTTTTTTGACGAAACATTCTGGACTCAAGCCTATAAAGACATTGCCTTTCCAATTGGCGATGGACAAACAATCTCCCAGCCCTATACCGTAGCCTATCAGACTGAACTTTTACATATTAAACCAGGTGATAAAGTTCTTGAGATCGGTACCGGTTCAGGCTATCAAACCTGTATTCTTCTGGAACTTGGGGCAAAGGTGTACACAATCGAGCGTCAGGAAAATCTATACAAACGAACCAGTCAGGTTTTACCTCATATAGGTTATCATGCTGAATTCTTTTTTGGTGATGGATCAAAAGGGATTGCTGAGCATGCTCCATACGATAAGATTATTGTAACAGCAGGTGCCCCTCTGGTGCCTGAAATTATGCTTAAACAATTAAAAATCGGCGGAATTCTGGTCATCCCGGTAGGTGATGAGAATTCTCAGAAAATGATTACCGTGCTCAGAGTAAGTGAAAAGGACTATGAACGAATTTCTTTAGACACATTCAGGTTTGTACCCTTGGTAGGAGAAAAAGCGTGGTAGTT
>CAZGCG010000039.1:0-15099 GCA_964524205.1 uncultured Sphingobacterium sp.
TTTAACCATTGTCTTGTAGCTTACTTGAACTTCAGCTACTTTTAAATTTTGTTTAGTTTCCATATTTTTTTTTTTTTTTTATGGTACTCTCATGGGTTAAGAGCAATCAAGTCCAAAAGGAAACGATATAAATGGATAGAGAGGAGGGAATGAGCGTTTATGCTCGGCAATCTTTTGGACGCTTCAGCAGCTCTTAACCTAACTTTGTATCGATCATTGATTCAACAACAAACTGTTCAATCTGTGTCTCATCTCACCGATGTGCTTAAGAAGCAAAGGAATTCTGAATTTTGGTAATTGTGATGTGTCCTTTTTTTTTCAAAATGACTTTCATTTCTCTTATAGAGGAGTCGTTACAAATATTTTAGGACACTTGGACAATGGAGATTTGGGGTTTGTATCTCGATCTCATTCCTTTAAAAGGAATTTGGTGTGTTCTACTTTGTAAAAAGGTCGCTTAAAGCATCATTCAGCTATTGTGTGATGACTTCAACAATACCGTAGAGACCTCCAATTAGTAATGTTAGACCTCCTATGAAAATCTTAAGGTTAATCCACATTAGGTTGTCATGTGACTGGTACCGCCAGAATTGACTTCTTGCCATTATGAAGCATCCTATTACCGTAAAGGCAATTGCTGTTAAAACTAAACCTGTACTCATTGATTATTATAGAAGCAAGTTAGTAATTTCTAACAAATCCAGCTCTTTAGTCAGATATGACGCTAAACAAGCGTTTTAGCACGATTTGATGCTAAACCATGCTTTTTGTAAAGTTTGATGCAAATGTCCTTTTTTATAGCAGGTGACTTTGGTTTGTCTATAGTAGAAGTGGTAGTTGATATTTTAGGACAGATTGTTGTCAATAACTAGTAACCACATACAGTAATAGGAATGGTGACAAAACCGCCAACAATACTAATAAGCCTCTTATTTTCTTCTGTTGAATTGTTTCACTGTTACCCCATCGCTCATCGAATAATTTGTATCTATTACGGTAATACAGGTGATTAATTAAGCAAAGTATAAAATAGACCACTACGCCTTCCCTGCCTCCGATGTTGGAGTCATATATCTCGCTTCTAGTTAAAAACAATCGAGCTATCATTGTAATTATACCTCCTATGATAAGTCCTTGACCTACACTTAGAATAATCACTGCTCGTGCTGCAAACTCACCGTCACTCTTATAGAAGAATTTAGTCAATCGATAGTATATGTAGTCGAACATTATCAGAACAATGAATTGTACTTAAAGATGCTAATTAAGGGCATCATATCAAAGTTAGGTAGTTGTCCTTTTTTTATTGAAGTGGCTTCCACTTCCTTATAGTAGCAGTAGTAATGAATATTTTAGGACAGATCTACTTATTAGTTCACCTACACTTCAGTTGATTTTTCAGGTTTTAACACCCTATGAAGGTAAGTGTAGGTTTTGATGAGTTTGGCTTGGGGATGTTGAAGATGGTGATTTGGAGATGGTTTGTGATGTCATCTCAACCTTATTCTTTTACAAGGTTACTTTGCCTAATTCACCTTTTAAAGAAGTAGCTAAACACGATATTGCTTCAAGACCTTTCGACCTGGGACTGCTGATGGCCATATCTCAATAGTATAGAAATCATCACCTTCATCACCGTCTACAGTATCCAAGTTCGAGGAATAAATCCTAACACGGTATATACCATTATTAAGTGGCAACTCAGCTTCAACATCAGAGTTTGGGCAGTCAAGTATTTGAAGAGTACCTGAGTTAATTCTGATACTTCCTTCTACAATGTGATCGAAAGACTCAATATCAATGTTAACATTCTCAGTAGATCCCACAATTAATGTTCCCTTGACAGGCCCATAGCACTCAGTCCGTATCCCTAGCACGCCATCATTCATAGACAGTCGCTCTTCATGTGCTACTTCATTCCAAAAGTCTTCTGAAGTATCCAGATCTTTTTTACCCTTGTCTACGATATAAAACTGGTTGTATGAAGTGTAGAAATCGAGGTCGAGTTGTTGCATTTGAAAGCTTGTTAGTTTACAAGGTACTGAAGATAGTTTACGTTGTTGAATGTAACCATTCACTAAATAAAAGTATTCCTCCCCAAAAAGAGAGGATTGGTATGAACCAAAATAGTATAAACATCATCACGATAGTCTTATTAGAATAGTTAAATCGGTTATTCATCTGTGCTATTGTAGTGTCATAGGTTCTTCTGTAGGTTCGTCTTACAAATACAGAGAGAAGTACGAAAAGAGATATGCAGGTCAGAAAGTAGCCTATACTATTGAATTTTATTTCCAAGAATCTAATTGATACCATGTATACAATTGTCACAACTAGGAAGCTTAAGAAGAACATCATAATAGCTAGAGCGTTCATGACCCTTCCTTGAATATCTGTTGAGTTAACCCTTCTTAGCAGGATCAAGAAATTATGAGTTATATAAAGTAGATAATCCAGTATTAGCATTTAAAGTTCAATCGCTTTAGTATTGATTCAGGTACTGAAGATAGTTTGCAAGTACATACTAGGTAAGATGTACATTTTTCAGTCTGCTTGTATAAAGATATATGTTCTGATAAAATTATGTACACCGATCGAATCCTTTGTGATAGTTTCAAACTCATTCTTTTACAAGGCCATGTTCTTTATTAGAAATTTTAATGAATTCAGTAATCACATCATTTACTATCCTATCTGTAGTTCCAAACGTGTATCGATAACTAAGAGGCGGAGCTATAATACAATTAATTAATAATTGGTCCTCAGAAATAACTAAGGTGAGTTGTTTCTCTGGAGTAAAGTAACCAAATCTGTCATCTAAGCTATGACCACTTGCGACCAAACGATCGTCTTGTCTAGAAGTTGTTATCCAGTTATGGCATTCTAAAAATTTAGATAGTTCTTCTATTGCTGATTTGCCATCATACCCGTTTAAGTCTATTGGAAAAAACTCCAACTTCATGTAATCTCGCTTTGTAAAAAATAAAGCTGCAGCTAAAAAGATTGTCCCGAAACAGATTGTGTTTGTACGTTGCCATTCCAGCCATGGCGGATAGCTTTCAGTGAAAAGCTTGTAAAACATCATTACAGTAACAGAGACGAGAATAATAGACATTAGGTAATGAAATATTGTGTCAAGTATCCCTAGTCTTAACCTCTTTTGTGACATTCAATTTATAGTTAGTTTATGTTAAAGTTAATGAACAAATTAATGCTGTGGATGTGATTCAACCTCATGCTTTTATAAGGTTTTACCTTTTAAAGAAATAGTTACATAATAAGTACCCAAATTACTTAACAACAAATTGTCTCTTAACATTTTCTATAGGTGACTCTGTCAGAAAATTCGACTGGAGGGATACCCTTAATTACTTTTGATAAAAAAATTACCTCCTGTGTCTGCTGCTCAAGTAGATTGCTATCTAAGACCATCGGTCTACCTCTTTTACTTAAAGGCTTGAGTAAGGAAGCTACTGTTTCAACAAACCTCTGTTCATCCTTCGGATTAATGGCAATTTCAACACGTTGTTTTGAATGTTTGACATCGAGTTCATCATCGTCCGCTCGTGACCATAAATTAAGGACCTTATAATGTACCCATCGCAACTTTAAAAGGTCAACGCAGACTTCTATTTCCATTACTGGCTAAGATAGTGAACTCCCACTTATGCTACAATTCAGGCATCAAATTCTTGAGTTGATCATGGTTAAACTCTCCTAATCCACGCAGATACTTAAGAGTAACGGCCATATCAGAATGACCAAGAAGCTGTTGCAAAATGTAAATATCTTTTGTTTTATAATATACATTCACAGCAGCAGTATGTCGGAATGAATAAAGTGTTTGGTTGGGCTTAATCATGTTTTCATGTTTTAATGTCTTTTTAGCTCTGGACCATTGAGTTTTGAGATAATCATTGTTTGGCAACCAATCTGACCCAGTAAGGATGTAAGATTCAGAAGATAAGCAGGATTCTATAAAAGGTAACAGTTCAGAATAGACATATTCTGGTATATGAACTACACGAACTTTCTTTCCCTTATTCTCATTACCTGAAAGGTATATCTTTTGATCACGGATGTGCTTTAGTTTTAGTAACCTGCTTTCTTCATGAGGCCGAAGGAAACATCCGTATGCTAATAGGGCAACTAAGTGTAGTCTGGGATAGTTAAGCTTTAGGAATTTAAGAATTTCGAGCATTTCATCTTTATTGTACACTTCATGAAGTGTTTCTGTGAATTTCTTCTTCGCAGTCTTCAGGATGGTCCCAGGTAGAATTACATTCAGGTACTGCCTCTTATTCATGTAATTCCTGTTAGAAGAGTTGTATAAATTAAGAAAGGTGGTAATCCTTGAAGGAGATAGGCTATCAGGTGGAACTGTTTTCTCTTTTGAAGTCAGGAACTCTAAAAACTGTTTTGCAGTGCTTTCGATATCTCTTGTATACGTTCTGCTGTAGTTTCCAGTTAGTTTGCTGTTTACTATCTTCTGAATACTCTGTTCCAAGGTTATTGGAGTTTCGGTTTCAATTGCGGATGCTAATGGATCCCAACCTTTCTCTAATGCTTTTTCGAATTCAAACTTTAGTTTCTTTAGCAGTCGAAGTTTATCTGCTTGTGTTTTGGCTTTGTTTGGAAAGATTGGTAATGATAATTTATTGCCATTGTACTCTCGTTGGCGAATGCCATCATAATAGTAAAGCAGAAAGGCTCTTCCTTCCACTGCTTTGATCTCGATCTCGGTGTGCATGTTGACTCATTTGCTGACTCACGAGACATGCTTAAACTAAAAAAGGCCCAAAAAGGGCCTTTCTATGTAGCGGGGAGCAGGATCGATCCCGATAGCCATCGGGAGCCGACCTCAGGGTTATGAATTTTAATCCATAAAAAAAGCCCACATTTCTGTGAGCTTATCGTAGCTGGGAGCAGGATCGATCCCGACAACCATCGGAAGCCGACCCCTTGTTTGTAAATTTTAATCCATAAAAAAAGCCACCTTTCGGTAGCTTTTTATGTAGCGGGGAGCAGGATCGAACTGCCGACCTCAGGGTTATGAAATCTAAGTAATACGAATTCACTCGATTCAAAATGGCTCAAAATGGCATAAAAAACGGCTTTTTTGTTTCATATTGAACCATCACATATCAGGTTGAGCCAGCCAATGTTTTAACAATGTTTTAACAGCCTCCGTAGCTTTGAAAGTACAACGGGGCCTAAAAAATTATTCAAAAAACTATGGCAACAATTAAAATCGTCGCTTGGAAAAGGCGCAACAAAGACAACAAATTTCCCTTGGCTATTCGTATCACAAAAGACCGTAAGCCATCGTACATTTTTACGGACTACGCTTTGCCTACATTGGATATGTGGGATGCAAAGGCGCAACGTGTCACCAAAGCACATCCAAATTCTGTACGATTGAATAACCTTCTGATGAAGAAGTTGACTGAGGCTTATGATATCTCAATGGATATGGAAGGACAGAAAACCGATACTTCGGCATTGGCTATCAAAAAGAAGATCAAGCCAAAAAATGAAGGAACTTTCTTTCTGATCGCAAAGCAATATCTTGATGATGAATATGCACTCGGACACTACAATGTTTACAATGCTGACAAGGTTAGAATAAACCGTTTTCAGGAATTTTTAGGACAGAAAGACATTCCATTCTCGGAAATTACGGTCGGACTGTTACAGCGTTATGAGCGATATTTACGAACCTGCAAAAATAAGAATTACAAAAAGGCCGACAACCCTAGGTCACTAAGTGAACGGACGATTGTAAATCATTTGCTCCTTATTAGGACAATCTTTAACCGGGGGATAAAGGCAGGAGTAGCAGATCAAAAGCATTATCCTTTTGGTGACGAATCTAAAATCTCAATTAAATTCCCGAAATCTTCTAAAATCGGTTTGACAGAGGACGAGATCACGGCGCTTGAGACGCTTGATTTGTCGAATGACCCGATTTTGCACCATGCCCGGAATATTTGGCTTATTGCCTATTATTTTGCGGGTATGCGGATCACCGATGTGTTTCTGCTGAAATGGACAGATATCCAAAATGGTCGGTTGTTCTATACCATGTCCAAAAATGGAGAACCTGGCTCATTGAAAATCCCTGCAAAGGTGTTTCCAATTATTGACCAGTATCGAAACGACCCGCAAAAGAATGATCTAATCTTTCCAGAGCTAAAATTCATTGATGATTTGAATAACCTGTATGTCCTACAGAGGCGGATAGGGCACGTTGTTAACTATCAAAACAAGAAGATGAAAAAGATAATGGGTATGTTGAACATTCAAAAGAAAGCTTCCAGCCATGTAAGCCGCCATAGCTTTGCGCAAAGGGCAGAGGATTTAGGCATTCACCCCAGGGTAGTACAATCTCTTTATAGACACGAAAGTATCTTAACGACTATGATTTATCAGTCTAATTTTTCAACTTCAAAAGCAGACGATGCTTTGGATTTAGTTATTTCTTAAGCATATACGTGTGCTTATATTTAATAATTTAAACATATATGTTTACTATTACCCCGAAAGGGAAACTTGATTAAGTGGAGTACCGTAACATTATTCCATTGAAGGATTCGTAACAAATGCCAATGATTCAACAAAGAGAAAGCCAAATCCGATATTAATTGGTGTGAGAGTCGTGCTAATTCTAAGTAAGACCTGATTATCTTTTTTGATCGTCCAATAAAGTGATCGCGGCCACATATCATCACTAAACATCGATTTCCTCTTTGAAAAAGAAACTTCATCGAAAAGGTATGAATCGTCATTGGATCGGCATATCAGTGGTGTGTCCTCTATTGCCTGACCGAATATCCTTAAAAACGTTTGTGATTTTATGGGATCGTCACAAATAGCGGTATCTATATCCAAAGAAGTTAAGAGCGTTCTCATTTCTTCACGCAGGGCAGTGAGAAACATGATCTTATATTTTAGACCGGGTTTCCGGTCAATCTCATAACGCCCTGTTTGCTTTGATTGGAGTAAAAATTCATTTATTTCCTCCAGGAAATCTTTGACGGCCTTGTTCTTGGTGCTATCCAAACTAGTATGAAGCACCCAGTTTGCACACATCCGCAGATTCCAATAGCCTTTTATGTTCTGATGCTCAAGGTATTTCCTGATCTGTGTTAATAGGAAGGTGCAATGTTCCTCAGTATTAATACCTTGTTTCAATCGCGAAGCAATTTTGTCAGTTATACTGTTCATTTTTACAACGGTACGTTTTACTAAAAATAAAAATAGTTATAATTTTATTTTGACTGGTGCCTAACAAACCAATCCAATTCCCTCTCGATAATAATTCTATTGTCATAGATATCGACACCTTCGATTACAAGTTTCAGTTTCGATAACTCTGTACGTGTCGATGATGCTTTATCCGTGATTTTTCCGTCGATGGGTATTGAAAAAACCGGAAGAAAATTATTTGGCAAAACGGTCTTAACGGAAGACCCTAACGGAGAAATATGCTGATACGTCCGGGGATCAAGCTGCAGACATGTTTCAATATCCTCGGTGCTTTCACCATCTCTGACATAAGAAAGCCTTTTAATGATATAAGGACCTATGCCATTGTTCTGAACATGGACAGCAATTTTATCGCTGATGTCTACCAAGTCAATCTGAACGATAGGTTTGAGAGATTTCTCATTGTGTATGCGCTGGAGATACAGTTGATAGAATGTTGCCATTAGCGCGAGTATTGAAAGAGTGAGAGCCAATTGACACCATCCATGTAAGTTTTTGAAAGATTTTCAGGAAAATTTGTACCTGAGCAAACCATCCTCAACCCTTGTACAAAAAGCATTTCTTCGATTTGGCAAATGACTGTTTCCCAGTCGTTTTTTTATTCCCTGTAATTGATTTTTAACCTTTTACTGTCCAAATATAATTGATGGTTTACCAATGGACGGAAACGAGGCTACCTATGAAACAGGCAATCGCATATTATCGTGTGTCTACAGGGAAACAGGGCAAAAGTGGGCTGGGGTTAGAGGCTCAACAATTCACGGTTGAAAACTATTGCAGGACGAACGATTACAGCCTGACTAAAGAGGTTGTAGAAGTGCGCTCAACACGCAAACATCGCACAGGGTTAAACCAGGCTCTTGAATTGTGTCGGCAGGATAAGTCCACTTTAGTAGTCGCCTGTCTTGATCGTCTAGGAAGGGACGTAGAGCAGATAGCACATATTATTAAAATGAATGTGGAAATCGTGGTAGCCGACAACCCGCATGCAAATCGTTTTACAATCCACATACTGGCAGCCGTTGCGGAGGAACAGCGTCAGAGGATTAGTGAAACCACAAAACAGGCACTTAGCGCCGCAAAGAAGCGCGGTGTTGAACTTGGTAAGAACGGTAAATCCCTCTCAATTGCCAACAGGAAGGCCGCTGAAGACTTTGCCATGAAGATTTCGCCCATATTACGAAGACTACAAAGTAGGGGTATTGTGTCTATCCGTGCGGTATCAAATGAACTGAATAGAAAAGGGGTGCCGACGTTTCGGACGGGAGGACGCTGGCACCCTAATACAGTATACACCCTGATGAATCGACTGAATAAGCAACTTAATTAATATAAAATCTAATACCATGAATCAGATTAATGAAAATGACATCCTGTTTGACGATGCAACTATCCTCGAAAGCCACGGCACCTCTGCTATAGGTCTGGCCCTGAATGGCGACTGTACCAGCTATACAAGTATTGAAGATGATCCTAAAGGATAAGTCTTGACTAGGATATGATGCGAATACCAAGAAAGCCAGCCGAATTACTCCATAACCCTGTTACGGAAGGTTTTGCCTACGCGGTTAATTGCACCTATCCCAACTCATTCCGGCTATTGAACCGTAAACAAAGCGAAATTCTGGATGCGGTCAATGGCCGGGATGATGTTTTCTCCATTGCAAAAGGCTTGAATATAGAAGCCGAAAAATTGTATCAGTTCTTTTTAATGTTGGAAAAGACCGAGATCATCCGTTTCGATGATGATTTCAGCATTCCACAAAAGCCTGAAACCCCTAATACGCTTAATTTCTGGGTGCATACCACCAATGCCTGTAATCTCGGATGCAGCTATTGTTATATCTCTACGTTGAATACAAGCGGTGGGATGCATGACAGTGTAAGAGATCAGCTATTACTCAAGATGGTAGAAGCTGCCGAGGGCAACGGTATCCGTTACATTGGCTTACGTCTTGCCGGAGGTGAACCGCTTGGACAGTTTGATGTTTGGAAGAAATTCATCCCCAAAGCAAAACAGGCTTTGGCTAAAGCAGGATGCCGTTTCGATGCAGGATTTGTTACTAACTTGACCATGTTAAACGGGGAAATGCTCTCATTTGCCAGAGAATATAATATTGGTTTCGGGGTGTCACTAGACGGTATAGAATTCGTTCACGATGCCATAAGAAGTTTCCGGTCGGGCTGTGGCTCATTTACTATCGTTGATACCAATCTTCGGAGGCTGCTGACCGAGGGAATATCGGTATCTGTCAATACCGTTGTAACCAATTTGAATGTTTTGGGTTTGCCCGACCTAACCCGGTATCTGATCAATCTGGATATTCCTTTTCGCTATTCCATTGTAAAGGGCGAGAACATTCATGCTGAATTATTAGATGAATGCCTTTCTAAATCTTACATCATCATGCAGGAAGCCATAGAGCAGGGCTGGCAATTTTCCAAAAGATTCCAGTTTTGCGACCTGAAACCGAATGAGCTTGGCTTTCAGACCTGTTCATCCGGGTTTTCGGGCGGGGCTATTTATGTGGATGGCACTTTCAACTATTGCCATGTACATTTTGGCAATGATAGCTATGCTTCGACACAATCCATCTTTGATGAACAGAGTCTTGTAGATATGATCGATAAAAGCGGCCATCATGAGGAACAGAAATCCGATGATTGTAAAAAATGTCGTTACCGTTCCGTTTGTACCAGTGGTTGCCCAGTCTATCGGGTCGATGGCAAAGATCCTCAGTGTAGCTTGTACTATCGTTTTATTCCGAAATACTACCAATTACAGGCGAAGGAGAGGGTGCGACTTTTATCTCAGAACAATACAATGATTAAATTGTAATTGGGTGTTTATTGGGTAAATACCCAATTACATTACTTATACCGAACTCATTTTTACCTTATTGAGATTATGAGTACTGCTATTCAAATACTAAGCTAAATTCCCAAGAAGTTGAAGATAACTTGTCTTTCAACTGCTTTATGTTGGCGATTAAGTCTTCAAAGCTTGGTGGCTTCTGTTCAAAAATCATCTCATTTTGCATTGTCTTGTAATCATCGGCCCATGCTTTCACGAAATCAGGGTGTGGTAATGGATTTAAAGTTTTCGGATTGTGTTGGTTGTAGTCCACACTGCCAATCTTTGCATATTTATGGCGATGGCTTACAATCGTCTCATAAAGGTCTTTATCTTCGATTGCCCTTATAATATCTGCCTTACGTGACAAATGATAGATGTCGTACATATGGCGGCTTAACCGGTCTACACGGATTTTCTCAACAGGTCGGCTAAATTCTTCATGCAGCAGGAATAGCTTTTCTAAAAAAGTACGTTCGGCATGTACGGTGGGTATATGGATAAATGGTGCAGCAAACTCGTGACCTTTATATGTCTCATCTACCAATGAACCGAATTCTTTGATAGAATAGGGCTCTATCAAGGAACGGCAGCCTATCTCGATCTGAACTCTCGGACGAACATAATCTGGATGTTTGGTAACGTTTGGATAGTGGACTTCGATAATTCTAGGATCTTGATCGCTATCCTCTGCAGGAATAGTAATTAGATTAATATTATCATATCCTTTTTCTTTAAAGCGCACTTTTAGTTCATCTAGAAATACTCCCGTTGTGTATTCTCCTGCAGCCTTTCTTAGTCTCGTGCGTTCCCTTTTGGAGAGCTCTCCTGTAAACCCCAGGAAATTACGGTCTATTGCCAAGTCTATGTCTTCTGAAAATCGGTCGATCAGTTTCCACGCCTTGCTTAAAGATGTACCGCCTTTGAAAACCAGATGTTTTCCTGCTTCCATTTCGAAGATGATACCCAATGCCTGGGTCACCCACCAATCTTTTTCAACGGCAAAAATTGGCATCCCCGTTTGATTACTAATGGCATTGAAGATATTCTCCTTCTCCGCAGATGCTATATTGTAAAAATTGGTCATTCTATAAAAGCTTTCTTCATTATTTTTTGAATCCATACCGGAGCAAGGGAAATATCATAATCCAAGTCCTTTCTATCCTCTGCTTTTAAGAGTTTGATAATTTTACTTTCTTCACTTTCATTTACCTTGCCATTCCCTATCTCCTTTAAAGCTTGGATAACTAGACGGCTAATTTTTCCTTTGGCCAATAAGTTGCTTGGTGTGGTCTTTTTAAAATTAATCGTCCTCTTTCCTATTTTGATTTCGCGAGGGGAGCCATCGGTAAGCAAAACAATTTTCATAGGAATTTGAGTACTCAAACCCAATGCATTCAAGGCATATATCCCTGTTGGAACTGTTCGTATTTTGTCGCGTTTAGCAATGGCTTCAGCAATTTCTTCAACCGAGGGAATAACCGCACCAATATATTTACTTTCTTTAGGTCTTACATAAATTCCCTGAGCTACTCGGACAATTTGCTTTTTATCAGTAAGACGCTCTAACGCCTTTCTTACGGCATCAGACGATCCGTATTTACTAAAATCATCCGGAAAAAATATTGTTCCTTTTGATTTTTTCTTTATAGAGCGTTCTATTTGCTTCTCTATGCTTTCCATTAGTATATAACCTTCAGTTATGTCACAAATATAATCTATTTTTGTGACAAAGTAATAATACAGGTTGTCACAAATATTGTCAATATTTGTGACAAATTAACTAATATCGCAAAGCCGGTGTAATGTAGGCAGGTATGGTGTCTATTTAAATTAATCTAGCATACGGGCGTGGCACTGTGGAAATACCGGTGAACCTGGTTCTTCCCCACTTTTCCAGAGACTGAGAGCCGAAGTCAACACTGTGCTCCCCCCTCCTTTTTCTTACCCACAGCCAGACTTGCCTCGCCAACCCGTCGGCTAGAGTAGAATGCACCCTGGTATCCGGGCTTTTAAGTTCAGAATGTAACTGTCTCAGTTGTTACACCATCAGGTATTACTTCGACATCGCAACAAGATAAAAGCCAATTAATTACTTTTGGGAACTGAAGGATTTTAATATTTACCATTCCTGCATCGAAAATTAATGTGAATTAGACGCTCGAAGTTGTTATATTGATCGAGAAAGAGAAGGCTGTTTCAAAAAACCAGCACTTTTATGGCGGTGTTAACGGTGCTAAAGTTATTTAATAAGCTTTTACACTTCATGGCAGATGAGTGCTTTTTCATCAATGCAAGAGTGTAAAAATCTGATGAATTAATTGAATGTTAGGTATGAATTTGAAAAGTGAAAATATTGTACAAAAAATTTGGAATCTATGTCACACACTCCGTGGAGACGGTATTAGTTATCACGAGTATATTTCGGAGCTTACATATCTTTTATTCTTAAAAATTGCAGAAGAAAATGGCACGGAATCCCTTTTGCCAGAGCATTGTCGGTGGCATAAACTCGTAAATTATGATGGGACAGATCTACTAACCGAATATAGGGACATGTTGACGTTTCTTGGAGGGCATGCTGACAATAATATCGTTAAGAAAATTTATGCTTTTCCAACAACTGTGTTTTCTCATTCAGAAAATCTTAAAGCCGTTATTGATGGGATTAACAAGCTAGACTGGCATTCAGTACAGCAAGATGGTATGGGAGACATATATGAGGGCTTGTTAGCGAAAAACTCTCAAGATGCTAGATCAGGGGCGGGTCAATATTTTACTCCTAGGCCCTTAGTAGATAGTATTGTTAAACTCGTAAAACCGTCATTAGGTGAAACTATACAAGATCCTGCAACTGGAAGTGGTGGATTTTTAATTTCAGCTGATCAATATATTAGAAGTGCTAATACAAGCAAAAAGTATCAATCCAAGCCTCCAGTTTATGAAGGGGTGGAAATTGAAAAAGGAACCTATCGTATTTGTTTAATGAATGCTTTTTTGCATCAGCTTAGCGGTTCGATAATTTTAGGTGATGCATTAACTAGAGATGCGGATCAACTTTCTCCTGCGGATGTCATCCTTGCAAATCCTCCCTTCGGCGCGAAAGCTGGGAGCGTTCGAAAAAGCAGATCAGATATTTTGTATTCAACAACGAACAAACAACTTGCATTTTTACAGCATATTTATTCATCCTTAAAGCCAGGTGGCCGAGCAGCTGTTGTAATTCCAGACAATGTGTTATTTGAAGAAGGCGTGGGGAAGAAAATACGCCAAGACTTAATGAATAAATGTAATTTGCACACGATTCTAAGACTGCCCTCGGGTATATTTTATAGTCCGGGAGTAAAGACAAATGTGCTTTTTTTTAATAAAGGCACCAAACTGAAAGACAATACTCAAAAGGTTTGGGTGTTTGATATGAGGTCAGCTAATATTAAATTTGGGAAAAGGCGTCCATTGTCGTCTGAAGATTTTTCCGATTTCGAAAAACTTTATGGTGATGATCCAAACGGAGTGTCACTTCGTAAAGAGACAACTAAAGAATTACGATGGAAATGTTTTGGCCGTGACGATATTAAAGCACAAGATGATAATTTGGATTTTAACTGGTTGTCTCACAGTGTAGATAGTGAAATGGAACTCTTTACGGAACCTGAAGAGATTGCGCAATCCATTTTGACCCATCTTCGATTTGCCTTGAATGAAATCGAAGAATTGACAACGGAACTAGATTTGAAGGAGGGATCGGAATGAGTCTTCCATTAGGGTGGACGTCAACAAGATTAGCAGACGTTTCTACAATTAATATGGGGCAGTCTCCAGATGGAGAGTTTACTAACTCTTGGGGAGAGGGGGTTCCGTTAATTGGGGGCGCAGCCGATTATCATGCAGGTATAATCAATATAACAAGATATACTACTGAACCGAAAAAGATATGCGAAGCTGGTGACTTGATCCTTAGTATCCGAGCGACTATTGGAAAGTTAGCCGTTGCAGATAAACAATATTGTATAGGCAGGGGTGTAGTAGCGATAAAACCGCATATAAATTCAAAGTACCTTCAATACGTTTTAATTAAGAATGCCAAAAAACTAGATGATTTAGGTGTAGGCTCGACTTTCAAGCAAATTGATAAAAAAACGATAGAAAACTTGCCTATTCAGTTACCGCCGTTGGACGAACAGCGTAGAATCACCGCGAAGTTAGATGCTTTAATCGGTCGAGTCGAGAATACATCGCGAGTACTAAGTCAACTGAAACTCCAAATTGCAAAATACAAGGAATTACTACTTGATTCTGCATATACAGGAAATATCACTGAACAGTGGCGGATAGCAAATAAAAAGAGATCGACAGATCTATCGGAACTTAAAGATTTTGTACTCACTTTCGACTACGGTACATCTGCGAAATCATCCAAACAAGGGAGTGTTCCTGTTCTTAGGATGGGAAATATTCAAGAAGGTAGAATAGATTTGAAGAGTTTAGTTTACACCTCGGATGACAAGGAAATTAAAAAATACCTATTGGCCAAAGGAGATGTACTTTTCAATCGGACAAATAGTCCAGAACTTGTTGGTAAAACCGCTGTGTTTAATGAAAATTTATCCGCAATATTCGCCGGATATCTTATAAGAATTCGCTGTTCCGAGCAGCTTCTGCCAGACTATCTCGCCTACTGTATTAATAGTCCATCTGGAAAAGCATATTGTCAAAAAGTAAAGAACGATGGCATAAGCCAATCAAACATTAACGCAAAGAAGCTAGCAGCGTTTCCGATAAGAGTTCCTAGTTTAGAGGAACAGCATATCATACTTGATAAGATTGAAGTTGCATTCAAACTTGTTGATTCGGCTTATCAGCAAATCAATTTGGCCAATACTTTTATTAATTTTTTAAGAACAACACTAATCGACAATGCGATTGCCGGAAAATTAACCCCTCAGAATTCTTTAGATGTTGACGCGATGTCTTTA
>CAZGCG010000040.1:0-2768 GCA_964524205.1 uncultured Sphingobacterium sp.
ATATTGCCGGCTACAGTACTTTACCGCTATATCGTTATTTTGTAATTGAAAACACGATAGATACCCTGATACTTGATGCTTTAAAGTGGAAAATCAAAGAAGCTGATATAGTTCTGTCAAATGGTTTTAGATTTTGTCCGCCTAATTCCACACCGGATCAGACAGGAAATATCCCAATTACCAATGGATATATATTTGATATGCTACCTGTTGATAGTGTGGTCAGAACAGGTTCGGTTACCGGGAAACAGATTTTCGACTGGCTTGAAAAAGAACTGAATAATGTTTTCGCTAAAGATGCTTCACAGCGGCTTGGTGGCTGGGTAATCAAGTTTAAAGGCATGAAAATGAGCTTTAAGGCCTTTGAGGAGAATGGGCGGAGAGTTAAAGATGTAGAGGTTAACGGTATTCCACTCGATCTGGCTAAGATTTATAGGATCTGCGCATGTGAACGCGAAGGAGATCCTGAGGATATGCTCTGCAGGATGAGAGGTGTAGTCAACCCGAAGAATACCACATTTACATTACATTCTGTTTTAAAAGAATATTTAAGTGTAAATTCACCGGTAAGTCCAGGTCCGCCAATGTCTGCAAAGGTTTTAGATGCCCCTCAAACACTACTGACTCAGGTTACCGGAGTTGATTATCAATTTCGTTAATAATTTTAATAAACAAGAAATATATTAATCTCATAGTTAATTCAAAAAATGAAAAAACTCCTTCTTATCCTGGTGTTATTTGCATTCTCAAATAGTATCAATGCTCAGAGTGTTTCTAAGGATCCACGTGCCGATGCTTATAAAGGACTTAAAATCGTGTTCCAGCTTACTTCTGCAGATACGGTTATTCATCAAACACTGATGAGTCAATTGACTAATTATTTTGGTGTAGCTCCTGACATGAAGGTAGAGGTTGTTTGTCATGGTGGTGGATTAGGGATGCTTGTAAAAAGTACTTCAGTGGTACAGAAGGAGATTAAAGCCTTTGCCGATAAAGGGGTCAGTTTTGTTGCCTGTGAGTTTGCAATGAAAAAAAGAAAAATTACGGCAGACCAGTTAGTTGCCGGTTCCGGAACTGTTATTTCGGGAGTGCTGGAAATAGCTAAAAAGCAGCAGGAAGGCTGGAGCTATATCAAACTCTAAAACCCTAATTAAACATCTTTTTTAAATATTTTGAATATGAAAAAATTCATATATAGGAATCTTTTGCCCTTATTTTTCCTGATCCCGAATATTGTTTTAGCCCAGCATCAGGAAGTTTCTGAACGTCCTGAAATGTATAAAGGCAAAGGGAAGGACTCATCAGACAGCAAGTCTGTATTAGGAGCTTTCAAAAACGGAAGTGTACAGGGTCATTTCAGGTATTTTAATATGATAACCCTGAATGAAAAAGATTTAAGTGATTATTATGCAAATGCCGCAGGTGGGGGTTTGCGGTTTGAAACGGCAAAGTTTCATAATGTCAAGTTCGGGATCAGCGGTTTTTACATTTTTAATATTGGTTCTTCCAACATGTCCATTCCTGATCCTCAAAGCGGGCAGTATAATCGTTATGAAATTGGTCTTTTTGATCTGGAAGATCCATCTAATAAGAAGGACATAGATCGTTTAGAAGAACTTTACCTGAAATATAATTACAAAAAATCTTCCCTGATTTTTGGCCGCCAGTTGTTGAACACTCCATTTATTAATCTTCAGGATGGCCGGATGCGCCCAACAGGAGTAGAGGGATTATGGGTAGAGCTTAATGAAATCAAAGGAACCAAAATTGAGGCGGGCTGGTTATACAGTATCTCCCCCAGAAGCACTACCAAATGGTTTGGCATCGGAGAAACCATTGGCATCTACTCTGCTGGGCTGAATCCAGATGGTACTCCATCACTTTACAGTGGAAAAATACATAGCAAAGGTGTTGCCATGTTAGGTGTGACCAGGGCAATAAACAAAAAGATAAAACTGCAGGGCTGGAATATGCTCACAGAAAATGTCTTTAACACCGCTATGTTACAAACCGACATCTCTTTTCCTCTCAAAGGAAATTCAAGTCTGATGGCTTCGTCACAGGTCATTAAACAAGATGCTATAAATAACGGAGGTAATGTAAACCAAAAGGAAACGTATTTTTCAAAGGGAGCAAATTCATTGAGTTTCGGTGCAAAGTTAGCCTGGAAAAACAAAGGATTGGAGACTTCCTTAAATTATAATCGCATCACAGCTCAGGGGCGTTATTTAGTCCCAAGGGAATGGGGCAGGGATCCATTCTTTACTTTTCTGCCCCGTGAACGAAATGAAGGATTCGGTGATCTGGATGCAATAATGGCTAAAGTGAACTATAGTATCCCAAAATCGGGATTCAAAACTTCTGTTGCAGCCGGCTATTATCATTTACCTGATACAAAGAATTATGCGTTGAATAAGTATGGAATGCCGTCATATACACAGATAAATACGGATATTAGATATACCTTTACTAATACTTTAAAGGGGCTTGAAGCTCAGCTCCTGCTCGTTGCCAAATTAAATAATGGGGAAACCTATGGCAACAGCAGATTAATTATCAATAAAGTAAATATGGTACAGTCTAATTTTGTTCTAAACTTTCATTTTTAATGAATGCAAATCTGGATATATTCAAGAGTATTTTCGAACCCCAGTTAATACAGGAAATACAGCAGTTCGGGATCCTTCAAACCTTTAAAGAGGGTGATTTGATAATGGATTATGGTAAATATGTCCGGATGATGCCTATTGTCTTAAAGGGCACAGTAA
>CAZGCG010000040.1:2868-9460 GCA_964524205.1 uncultured Sphingobacterium sp.
ATGGATTATGGTAAATATGTCCGGATGATGCCTATTGTCTTAAAGGGCACAGTAAAGGTTTATCGTTTGGATGAGAAAGAAAATGAGATTTTGCTCTATTATCTGTCGAGTAACGAGAGTTGTTCCATGGCTTACAGTTGTTGCCTTGAGGCAAAAAAAAGCGAAGTCAAAGCTGTTGCCGAGGATAATGTTGAGCTGATTGCGATTCCTCATGTTAAACTTGATGACTGGCTTTGTACTTATCCAAGCTGGAAGAACTATATCATGCGTAGCTTCAATGAACGCTTTATTGAGCTGTTAAAATCGATTGAAAGCATTGCTTTTCACAAGCTTGACGAACGGCTGATTGGATATCTGAAAGAGAAACAGCGTTTAAGTGGATCCAGTGTGATCAAGGCATCTCACGGACTGATTGCTGATGAATTGGCGACAAGCAGGGTTGTAATTTCACGTCTCCTGAAGCAGCTTGAGAACGATAAAAAAATTATTCTTTACCGCAGTGAGATTAAATTGCTTGCTTCTTTCAGCTAATAACTATTCCAAATAGTATAGTGCAAACAATAAGGCAACATAGAGCATTATCATAATAACAGCGTCTATACCTAAAGCAAATCTTTTTTTGGGTGAACTGAACAGGATGCTGATACTAATCACACTGGTCATTAATAATGTAACCAATGCACTTAGTGCATGATTAGGGTTTGTGGCAAGAAGGATCGGTCCATCAGTATAAATGAGATCGTCTATTGCAAGAATAAACATATTGAAAATATTGCTGCCCAATAGATTTCCAACAGCAAGATCAATACTTCCCATTCTGACTGCGGCAATAGAAACGACCATTTCTGGCAATGAGGTCGATGCAGCAACTAATAATGTTCCTACAAAGGATTCGCTAATACCTGTTTCCTGAGCCAACTTTTCGGCAAAATATGGAAGTGCAAGAGCCGCTGTAACGATCAGGACCGAGTAAAATAAAAATTTGATTATTGCCTTTTTTAATGAAATTTTTATCTCTTTTTTATGTGTTGGGCCTTCGAAACTATCAATTGCTTTTTGTGCTTGTTTGTCATTTTCAAAGATGATTCTTATAGAAATCAGGTAAATAAAGATAATAAGGCCGGGAAAAAGGCCAAACCAACCTTTCTCAGGAAATAGTTTACCGAAATGGATTTCTATAACTGATAAAATAATCAGAATCATACTAAGGAATCCTGCCAGAATCTGACTTTTGGTAACCACTGAAGAGATAGGTTTCCCGGGAACAAAATAATCCAGGAGGGCAAGAATTGCAAGATTAAATGCGCAACTACCGAACACGGCTCCTACAGCAATATCCGGCTTTTTTAAGATTAGAATAGAGCTGAATCCTGAAAATAATTCAGGAAGCGAGGTTACCGCTGCCATTAGTATTAATCCGATCCAGGCTTTTCCCAGCCCGCTTAGATCTGCAATTATATCTCCATATTTTGACAGTCTAACCCCTGAAAGGACAATTAGTAAGGCACAAAAAATAAATCCACCCAGTGTCAGTATAATTGGATTCAATAGCTATTGGTTTTTAAATGATTTTATTTTTTGAATAGCACCAAATTATGATATTCTATTAGTTAAGCCTATACTTTCAGAATTTTATTTCAGATATTGCTAATCGATATTAAATTACTTATCAGGATAAATGAAAGATTTTTTAGATCAAAATTTTTTGCTGGAGACGAAAACTGCACAGACATTGTTTCATGATTTTGCTGCAGGTTTACCCATTATAGATTACCATTGTCATCTTCCCCCTGATCAGATTGCTGCTGATTCAAATTTCGAAAATCTTACACAAATATGGCTCTATGGCGACCATTATAAATGGCGTGCGATGAGGGCCAATGGTATCTCTGAAAAGTATATTACTGGTAATGCCAGCGACTGGGAAAAATTTGAAAAATGGGCTGAAACAGTTCCCTTTACTTTCAGGAACCCTCTTTATCACTGGACACATCTTGAATTGCAGCGTTATTTTGATATCTACGAAATTCTTTCGCCTGCAACTGCAAGAAAAATTTATGATGAATGCAGTGCAAAACTTCAGACACCGGAGTTCTCAATTCGAAGGCTGATCGAAAGAATGAATGTTGAAAGTATTGGTACTACAGATGATCCGCTGGACGATCTGTCGTTCCACCAGAAGATCAAAGCTGATGGCTTTTCTGTAGTTGTTCGCCCCTCATTCAGACCAGATAAGGCGATGAATGCTGATAATTTACCAGAACTTCATGCCTATATACAAAAATTAGAGGCTGTTTCAGGACAGGAGATCAAAACTTTCGACCAGTACTTGCTTGCATTAAAGAATAGGCACGATCATTTTGCGACTAATGGTTGTGTGGTTTCAGACCATGGCCTGGAGCAACTCTGTTATGAAGAATATATTGATGATGAAATAGATCAAATATTTATCAAAATCCTCAATCAGGAGGCTCTGAGTTCAATTGAAATTCTCAGGTTTAAGTCCTGTATGCTGCTCAATCTGGCTCATTGGGATCATGAAAAAGGCTGGGTTCAGCAATATCATCTTGGTGCTATCCGAAACAATAATTCAAGGTTACTTACAGAGCTTGGTCCCGATACCGGTTTCGATTCTATGGGTGACTTTTCGCAGTCTCGTAGCATGTCTAAATTTTTAAATAAACTGGATTCTACCAACAGACTTGCAAAAACTATAATCTATAATCTAAATCCTGCTGATAATGAGATGTTTGCTACTATGGCGGGTAATTTTAATGACGGAACTGTGCCTGGTAAGATCCAGTTCGGGTCAGCCTGGTGGTTTCTGGATCAGAAATTCGGGATGGTCAACCAGATTAACGCACTCTCAAGTATGGGTATGTTAAGCCGTTTTGTAGGCATGATTACCGATTCCAGAAGCTTTATGTCTTATCCAAGGCATGAATATTTCAGGAGAATTTTGTGTAATCTGATTGGTAATGATGTTGAAAATGGAGAATTGCCAAACGATATTCATTGGCTGGGGCAAATGGTTCAGAATATTTGTTACTTTAACGCAAAGAATTACTTTAAATCATAAGCTTACAGGGCACTCTGAATAGAAAGAGCTTAAATATTGATCTGCATGCAAAAAATGACTAATTATCGCTGGACGATATGCTCTCTGGTGTTCTTCGCTACTACTATCAATTATCTTGACCGTCAGGTAATCAGTCTGTTGAAGCCTTATTTAGAAAAGGAATTTAATTGGTCTGAAACTGATTATTCGAACGTTGTAGCTGCATTTCAACTGGCCTATGCACTCGGAATGCTCGGTGTTGGAAGTATTATTGACAGGGTTGGGAGTAAAATGGGTTATGCGGTATCTCTTATTTTATGGAGTATAGCCGCAGTTATGCATGCATTTGTAAAGACCACTTTCGGATTTGGAGTGGTGCGGGCATTTTTGGGAGTTACCGAAGCAGGTAACTTTCCGGCTGCTATAAAAGTTGTGGCAGAATGGTTCCCAAAACGCGAAAGAGCATTTGCAACAGGTATTTTTAACAGCGGAACCAATATTGGTGCTGTTATTGCCCCCCTGCTCGTTCCATGGCTGGCTGTAACTTATAGCTGGCAAATGGCATTCATTCTCACCGGAGCTGTTGGTTTTCTATGGCTGATTTTCTGGTTTCTGCTCTATGAAACCCCTGAAAGACATAAACGAATTTCAGCTTCAGAACTTGCGCATATTAATAGTGATGAGGAAACCACAAGTCCGAATGAGGGAGAAACTGAGGCAGTAATTCCTTGGAGGCAACTTTTAACTTATAAACAAACCTGGGCTTATGCTGTAGGAAAATTTCTTTCTGATGGTGTATGGTGGTTTTTCCTGTTCTGGCTTCCGGCATTTTTAATTTCAGAATATGGATTGGTAGGTCTTGAGGTGAGCTTCCCTGTTGCAGTGGTCTATTTGATCGCCGGAATCGGGAGTATTGCCGGAGGATGGTTACCAATGTGGTTCAGTAAAAATAAAGGCTGGACTATGGTGAGATCCCGTAAAACATCCATGCTTATTTATGCCGCAATCCCATTGATGGTTATGTTCTCGCAATGGGCCGGATCATTTAATATGTGGTATGCAGTAATCATTATTGGAATTGGAATGTCAGCACATCAGGCCTGGTCGGCTAACATTATGACCACAGTTTCAGATATGTTCCCCAAAACTTCCATAGGTGCAGTTATTGGAATTGGGGGAATGTTCGGAGGCTTTGGAAATATAACGGTTGCAAAGAGTGCCGGATATCTACTTGATCATTATAAGGCTGCCGGCCATATTCAAACCGGCTATTATATGTTGTTTCTTTTTTGCGGAACCGCTTATTTACTGGCCTGGTTTTTAATGTTCAGGGTTTTGGTTCCCAAAATGACTCCCATTAAGCCTCATATGAAGAAGATAGAGTAACAATATACCTCCCCTATGCACATTATTTGCATTATTGAGCTATTTATTTTACTTTTCGATACGCATATCGGGATATTTACCGGCTAATAACTGGTTTAAATCATAATCACACTTATCATTAATATGAAAACAGAACAGAATCGTAGAACGTTCATCAAAACAACAGCTCTTGCTGCTGCAGGTATAGGAATTGGTGCTAATAGTTTCGCTGAAAGCCTTTACCCCTCATCAAAATTCAGTGCTGCGGTCGGTACCAGAGTTGGAATAATCGGCTTAGATACGTCCCACGTAATTGCTTTTACTAAAGCTCTAAATGGTCCGAATCCTAGTCCGGATTATAGTGGATTTAAAGTTGTAGCGGCTTATCCTTATGGTAGTAAGGATATTAAAAGTAGTTATGAGCGTATACCCGGTTACATTGAGGATGTAAAAAAACTGGGTGTTGAAATTACCGACTCGATAGATAGTCTTTTAGATAAAGTTGATTTTGTTCTGTTGGAAACCAATGATGGACGTTTACACCTTGAACAGGCCTTGCAGGTTATTAAAGCGGGTAAGCGCTTCTTTATTGATAAACCGATAGCAGCATCACTAGCGGATGCTACTGCAATATTTTCCGCGGCTAAAAAGGCTAATGTGGGTGTATTTTCTGCTTCTTCACTAAGATATTCAGTTGGGGCACAAGAAATTGCAGGCGGTAAGTACGGTAAGGTAATTGGTGCTGAAACTTTTAGCCCTTGTCATTTGGAAAGCACCCATCCTGATCTTTTCTGGTATGGTATCCATGGTGTTGAATCACTTTTTACAGTTATGGGTCCGGGTTGCAGGCAGGTGGTAAGAATCAGTTCACCTGAGGTGGATGTTGTTGTTGGTACCTGGAATGATGGAAGGGTAGGTACTTTCCGTGGACTCCGTTCCGGAAAACTTGGATATGGAGGGACGGTTTTCACTGAAAAGGCTACTGTCCAGATTGGAGAATATGGAGGTTATAATCCACTATTGAAGCAGATTACAGATTTCTTCAAAACAGGGCTAGTTCCTGTAAGTTCTGAAGATACACTTGATATGTGTGCATTTATGGAAGCTGCTGATGAAAGTAAACGAAAAGGCGGGGTTCCTATTAATTTGGCTGATATTTATGCCAGAGCAGCTAAGAAAAACAGATAAATTTATCATTCATGAAAAATAAGAATCAGTCCAGGAGAAAGTTTATAAGTACAGGTGCTTTGGCATTGACAGGCCTTACGGCTTTTGGGTCTAGTAAACTTGATTTCCTTCAAGCATCCCAAACTGAGAAGGTTAGGGTTGGACTGATTGGTACCGGTAGTCGCGGTCTTGGTCTTGCCCAGACTCTTGCAAACGTTCGTAATATTGAGCTTGTTGCATGCTGTGATATCGTTGAAGAACATTTGAAAGCTGGTTTAAGGCTTGCCGATAAAGATGCTAAAGGTTACTATGATTATCAGAAACTTATAGAAGATCCAAACGTTCGGGCAGTAATAATTGCTACACCTCTTTTTTTACATTTTCCGATGGCTGTAGCCGCTCTTAAAGCCGGCAAGCATGTATATGTAGAGAAAACGATGGCTTATGATATTCCACAGACTCTTCATCTGGTGAAACTGGTTGATAGCTCAAAGTTGGTATTTCAGGTTGGTCATCAATACAGGTACTATTCAATGTATCATAAAGTCAAAGAGATTATTGACAAGGGATGGATTGGAAAGGTATTTCATTATGAATGCCAGTACAACAGGAATTCTGACTGGCGGCAGCCGGTGACTGATCCTAAAACCGAGCGTGCTGTTAACTGGAAGATGTATAAGGAATACTGCGGGGGGCTACTTTCTGAACTCAGCGCTCATGAAATTGACATGGTTAATATGATTCAGGGCAGCCATCCTATTAAAGTTGCCGGATTTGGTGGAATTGATTTCTGGAAGGATGGAAGAGACAATTTTGATAATATTCGTCTGGTTTATGAGTATCCCGGAGGAGTAAAATCTAGTGTTACTTCCATTCTTACAAATGAGTACAAAGGTTATTCCATTCGAATCCTTGGAACCAGGGGTACGATTGAAATATTAAGAGACAGGGCCTTTATTTATCCCGAAGCAAAAAACAAGACCAAAGGAACGGTTGATGGCG
>CAZGCG010000040.1:9560-15091 GCA_964524205.1 uncultured Sphingobacterium sp.
AGGGCCTTTATTTATCCCGAAGCAAAAAACAAGACCAAAGGAACGGTTGATGGCGTTACCGGAGCAACAGTAGAAGTTTCACCCGGAGGTGCCGGAGAGCCTATTGTTTTTCACAAAGATAGTCCGGTGCTGGACCCAACTGTTTATGCCCTTCGCGATTTTGCAGAATGTATCTTAACAGGAAAGCAACCTGCTTCCAATGTCAGAACCGGCAAAGATGTGGCTATAGCTGTACATATGGGGAATAAAGCCGCCGAAACTGAGACAACTCAATACTGGAAAAGTGAATATGATATTTGATCTTTCCTGAGAATTATAATAAAATTAAACAAAGGCTTAAACGCCATAAATTAATATACACATGAAAAATTCAGATTCCCGCCGGGATTTTATTAAAAAAACAGTTACTGGCGCTGCCGCAATTTCATTTGGAGGTGTTCTGCCTGGTTTTAGTGCAAGCAGTTATGCAAAAATTATGGGCTCAAATGAGCGTATACAGGTTGCGATGATGGGTGTTAATAGTCGCGGACTTGCACTTTCTTCAAATTTTGCTGCTCAGAAGAATTGTGAAATTCGTTATATCTGTGACGTGGACAAGCGTGCAGCCGAAAAATGTATAAGTACGGTTACTGGCATACAAAACACCAAACCGATGGCTCAGCCCGACTTCAGAAAGGCTCTTGAAGACAAACAGCTAGATGCGCTTGTAATTGCAGCACCTGATCACTGGCATGCTCCTGCAGCTTTATTAGCATCGGCAGCCGGCAAACATGTTTATCTTGAAAAACCATGCAGCCATAATCCTCATGAAGGGGAACTTCTTGTGGCGGCAGCCAATAAATATAAAAATGTAATTCAAATGGGTAACCAGCGTAGGTCCTGGCCTAATGTAGCTGCAGGGATCGCTGAATTACATGGTGGAATTATTGGCCGACCTTATTTTGCAAAAACCTGGTATACTAACAACAGACCATCAATTGGAGTGGGTAAAACTGCCCCGGTTCCTGAATGGCTTGATTATGATCTGTGGCAGGGACCTGCCCCACGCCGTGAGTTTAAGGATAATCTGATTCATTATAACTGGCACTGGTTCTGGCACTGGGGTACAGGAGAAGCACTGAATAATGGTACGCATATGATCGATCTTGCACGCTGGGGTCTTCAGGTAGAATTCCCAACGAGAGTAAGCTCTGCAGGTGGAAGGTATCGTTTTCAGGATGATTGGGAAGCGCCTGATACTCAAAATATTAATATAGAATTTGGGAATAAATCAACTATAACCTGGGAAGGCAGAAGTTGTAATCCGTTTCCAATTGAAGGTAATACGGTAGGTGTTATATTTTATGGAGAAAATGGCACATTAGTGATAGGTGGTAGTAATGCATATAAAGCTTTTGATCTTAAAAATAATCTTATCAAAGAAGCTAAGAATGAAATCAAAGTCGATACAGGCAGCCTGACCAGTCCTTCGCAGCAATTAGATGCTTTTCATATTCAAAACTTCTTTAGCGGTATAAAGAGTGGAACTCCTCTGGCAGCAGATATTCATGGAGGACATCAGAGTACTTTGTTATGTCAGCTTGGTAATATTGCTCAGCGTACCGGAAGAACCCTGGATATTGATCCTAAAAATGGTCATATTTTAAATGATAAGGATGCGATGAAACTCTGGAAAAGAGAATACCAAAAAGGTTGGGAACCAAAAGTTTAAGCTGAAATTATCTGTGAATGTATAAATGGGCTTAATTCCTCAATGTTTGATTGTAGCGAACCATGATTTTTATATCCGTTCCCATTGCATCTGGGTGCAATGACATTTTAATAGAAATGAGGAAATAATGCTTAAAGCTTCAAATTCAGGAGTCGGTAATTACCGCTGGAAGATATGTGCAATGCTTTTCCTTGCTACAACAATTAATTTTGTTGACAGGCAGGTTCTTGGTATTCTGGCACCTCAGCTTCAAAAGGAATTTGGCTGGTCTGATTCAGAATATGGATTTATTGTCTCTTCATTTCAGGCTGCTTATGCACTGGGATTCCTGATTATGGGCCATCTTCTCGATAAGATTGGAACCCGTATGGGAGCTACGATCGCTATTGGATTCTGGAGTATCGCTACGATGATGCATGCACTTGTGGCTTCTCTTTTTGGATTTGCAGCGGTTCGTTTTCTCCTCGGATTGGGGGAAGCAGGGAACTTCCCGTCAGCATTAAAGGCAGTTTCCGAATGGTTTCCAAGAAAGGAACGGGCATTAGCCACTGGAATTTTTGTATCCGGAGCAAGTGTTGGAGCAATAGTTGCACCCCTGACTGTTCCTTTTATTGCTATCAATTATGGATGGCAAATGACCTTTGTAATAACTGGAGCAATAGGTTTTATCTGGATTGTTTTCTGGATGATGATGTACCGCTTGCCACAGGATCATCCAAAACTTGGAAATGCAGAACTGGAATACATAACAAGTGATCCAGTGGAGCCTCAGATCAAAATTCCCTGGCTGCACCTGCTAAAATACAGACAAACCTGGGCATTCGCATTTGGCGCGTTCATGACTCATCCTATCTTTTCATTCTTCCTGTTCTTTCTGCCAAAATTCTTTTTCAGTAATTATGGGATTGGAATCGCTAAAATCAGCCCAATACTGATCATAATTTACCTGATGTCTGATTTCGGTAGTATTATTGGCGGATGGGCATCTTCTGCCTTAATTAAGCGCGGATGGTCTGTAAATAAAAGCCGTAAAACTACGATGTTTGCATCGGCATTATGTGTTGTTCCGGTTTACTTTGCAGCCCAAACGACTGAACTATGGCTTGCGGTAGGCCTCATTGGGCTCGCTTTAGCGGCACATTCCGCATGGTCTGCTAACCTGTTTACGCTCACAACCGATATGTTTCCACGACAGGTAGTGGGTTCTGTTGTTGGTATAGGCAGTATGCTTGGCGCTGTTGGAGGTATGTTTGGTGCAACGATCGGTGGCTTCCTGTTACAAACAACCGGAAGCTATGTTTCCTTGTTTATTTTCGCCGGATGTGCCTACCTGATCGCATTTACAGGAATACAATTGCTTTCTCCAAAATTAAAATCTATAACTATAGAGAAAATTATTTAATATTTAGTATAGAGTTTCTGATCTTCTACCTAAAATTCAAATAATTGAGATAAATTTAATTTCAATCTATTCATATGATAAATTCTAACTTCAAAAACATTAAACACTTTTTGTTAATTAACTGTATGATTCTTTTTGGCACATCATGTGCAGATAAATCTGAAAAAATACAAGAACCTCAAATTCGTTTGATAACCCTTGATCCGGGACATTTTCACTCTGCTCTGATACAGAAGTCGATGTATCCCGAAATTGATTCAGTGGTACATGTTTATGCCCCATATGGAGATGAGGTAAAATCCCATCTTAATCTGATCAGCTCTTATAACAAAAGGGCAGAGGAGCCAACAAGATGGAATCAAAAGGTATATACAGGTGATGATTACCTGGCAAGGATGTTTCAGGAAAAGGCAGGGAATGTGGTTGTTATTGCCGGAAATAATAAGTTTAAGACAAACTACATCAAGGCTTCGGTTGATTCGGGCTTAAATGTTCTGGCAGATAAGCCGATGGCAATTGATACTGAGGGCTTTAATACCCTGGTTCAGGCTTTTGAATCGGCCGAAAAAAATAAAGTGCTCCTTTATGATATCATGACTGAGCGTTATGAGATCAATAGCATCCTTCAAAAGGAGTTTGCACATCTTCCTGCTTTTGGTGAACTGGATAAGGGTAGTCCCGAAAACCCTTCGGTTACGAAAATAAGTGTTCATTATTTCTTCAAGAATGTTTCTGGCAAACCGCTTGTCAGACCAGCCTGGTTTTTTGACGTTAAGCAGCAGGGAGAAGGAATCACCGATATTACAACTCACCTGGTTGATCTTGTTCAGTGGGAATGTTTTCCTGATCAGGTACTTGACTACAAAAAGGATATTGAAATTGTTTCGGCTAAACGGTGGAGTACTAAATTAACAGCTGCTCAATTTGAAAAGGTTACTCTCAAAAAGGAATTTCCGGAATATTTGAAAGCTGATGTTAAAGATGGTGTATTGAATCCTTATTCAAACGGAGAAATAAACTATCGTCTGAAAGGAATTCATGCAAAAGTTTCTGTGACATGGGATTTCCAGGCGCCTGAAGGAACCGGGGACACCCATTTTTCGGTAATGCGCGGTACTAATGCCAGTGTTATAATTAAGCAGGGCAAGGAGCAGAATTTTAAGCCTGTATTGTACATCGAGCCTGCTGCAGGAACCGATATGAAAGCATTTGAGAAAGCGATTATGGATGATCTGAAACAAATTAACGATAAGTATCCGGGAGTTGAACTGAAGAAAAATGCAACAGGCTGGGAAGTAATTATTCCCGACAAATATAAAGTTGGACACGAAGATCATTTTGCACAGGTAGCCAAAGCATACTTTCAGTATTTGAGAGATGGAAAGTTACCGGCATGGGAAGTTCCAAATATGATCGCGAAATATTACACGACAACCAAAGCCAGGGAAGTGGCATTAGCAAAATAATCAATCAGGGGGCCATTAAGAGCCCCCTTTTTTTATAATGGGCCATGGTCAGTATGATCATCCGGTTATAACTTTTCATTCCATCGGGTTGTTTATTGGCCTTCAGGTAATTATCGTAAAAGATGCTGCTGAATCTCCTTGTAACACCTCTGTATTCTTCCCAATAGGCTCTTTCATTCTTCAGATCAGCCAAAAAAGGTTCTGAGATCCGGCTTTTAAATGATTGAAATACCATTGTATCCAATCTGCCGGTTTCAAACATAAATTCCTGAGCTGCAAGATAATATGCAGAATATCTGAGCATCTGATTATCCGATTCACTCGCGCTTATAAAACCAATAAAATTAGCCTCATCCTCAGCACCATAGCCCATAGAATGTGCCGTCTCATGACAGGCAACAAAGGGTTTAAGATAAATTGGCATGCCCGAATTGATCTGAGCTTCACCGGTAAATGGGTTGAAGTATCCGGCAGTCCCAAAATAATTCATGAGTGTGCCGATCAGAGAGTTTTTTATTTTTGGAATAGGATATATAGCTGCATCATATGGCGGATGAAGGTTTTTTATAGCTTTTGCTGATTCCGAGTAAAGCTCCTGGTCAGTTTGTGGCCATTGCTCCGGATTGATTTTCGAGCGGATGGAATTAGCAGAATCAATCAGAATTCCGGTTATCTTGTAAAGTTCCTCCTTTGAATACTCCATGCCGCTTAGTTTCAATCTTTCTGCTGCCGGCTGCCGGAAATAATTCAGCCCCCAGAACGAATAGAAAATAAGGATGAGGACTTCAAGGGAAATAATCATGTTGAGTCCAATTTTTGCTCCATCAAGGTGTCTTTTCTGAAAGAAAAAGATCTTTAAAAGCTTAAAAATGGAAATCAATATGGCGATGCTAAGAAGCAAATAAAGAATATCACCCAAACTAATTGGGATATTATTGAAAATGAATTGAAG
>CAZGCG010000041.1:0-15034 GCA_964524205.1 uncultured Sphingobacterium sp.
TAAATTGCCGAATCAGGCATTTTAAACGCATGATAGGTTGCTCCGATATTATTATAGGCAGTCCCAATTTCCACAGAGTCTTTCACTGCAATAACCAGGTCGGCATATTCTTTGAAATAATTTAAGGCCGCTCTGTACTTCTGCTGATTGTTATAGATAATGGCCAGGAGATTATAAGCCCTGCCTTCTCCATTCCGGTCTTTTGCCTGTTTAAATTTCCGGAGGGAAAGCAAAGCAAACTTCATGGTTTGCTCATAATCGAATTTGGCATTATAGGTAGTTGCCAGATTCAGATAGATCTTGCCCTGCTCCAGAGTATCATTCAGTGCTTTATAATACTCTAATGATTTATTGTAATAAGGAATTGCCTGCTCAAACCTGCTATTAACATGGGATGCAACCCCCATCATTTTAGCTGCGTCTGCCTTTGATCGCTGATTGTCGGTTTTAGCTGCCAGTTCATAGGCCTTTGATGAATAAAATAAAACGGAATCTGGAAATGCAAAGCTAGCCTTGGCTTTTGCCAGATATTTATCCAGCATAATTTGATCAGAAGTTTGGGCATATAAAGAGTTGCCTAAAAATAATACGAGAATGATCCAAAAAATATTTAAGTGTTTGTCCGGCTCCATAAAATCAAAAAATCCTGATTGAACTCTAAATAAAATTCTTCAAAATAAAATTTATTTCTTCCAGCTCAAAATCTAAATTCATTTTGGCGAAATAGTGGTTAAAAATCTGCAGTAATCGAAAAACTGAACATAAATAACCTGATCCCGACTAATAAGTAAAGTCCGTCAATATTTAAACAGATTGTAGCCTAATATAGCCTGAAACTAAGCTTCATGGCTAAGTGTGTCTTTAAAGCAGGTTGTAGCTCAAAATCCTATGTTTCCCCACCTGCGGCAGGCAGGAAGTTGGTTTTTTTTTGATATTACATCGAGTTCAGGTTAAATACGCAAATCATCGTATTCCATCCCCGGGCATTTCAAAGCAACTTTACTTAAAACTCCAGAAGACATGAAAAAGCTTGTTCAACTTTTACTAATCTGCCTATTTGCCGGATTTGCAGCCTGTGGTGATAAATCGGAAGCGCAGCCAGAGCCCGAAAAAAAGCAGAGTTCTGAGGAAATACTGAAACAATGGCTGGGTGACGTAAGTTTCAAAGCAGTAAGCATCAGTACCGGTCGCTGGGCGTATAAGGACATCGTTTTCAATCAGAATGGAAGTGCCGCATTGCTGGATAATGATAACCGCATTTTCACTTCATACGATAATGGCAAGACCTGGCAAGAACGCATCAAAGTTGCTAATAATACTGTGAATTGTATTGCCTTTAAACCGGAAGGTGATAAGCTCTTCATTGGTGGTAAAAGTCTGGGTCCTTATGTTTTTGGTGCAAAGTTCTGGGTGTATAATACTCCTCAGAATGGATCTGCAAGTTTAGATTATACAGGAGAGGCCATCACATCGGGTACTGCTGATGTAATTAACCACGATTTCATCAGAGCTTCCTGGAATGGTGATGGTTCGGTCTACGCCAGCTTTGGTAGAGATAGCTATAAGGATGGTTTTTTCGGTAATATCACTCCGGATGGCAGAAAGATCTTTGTTCGTCGCACTCCCTCATTCTCACGTATCAACGACCGTGATCCTGCCCGTCAGCCCAGTCATTGTGCCGGGTTCTATATCATGAATAATTCTGAGAAGCTAACGCTCTGCGCCTATGAGTACTCAACAAGCGGTTTGACCAATATTGTCGTAGGCTATCAGTCAGACAGCAAGGGGGCTGGCAACAGCTGGTTCAATATTTCACTGAACTGGAAAGCAGGCCTGGTTAAACACATGGGTCAGGATAAGTCGGGTGTACACAGTATCTGGGTGACTGCTACTAATCAGGTGTATTATAACGGGCAGGAACTCATGACTCCAAAAAACATATCAGGCCAAATCCTTTGTGCGGCAATTGATAACGACAATTTTATCTGGATCGGCACTGATCAGGGATTATATAAAAGTGAAAAGGCTATTCCATAAACAATTATCGTATGAAAACAGGTTCAATACTTTTAATTATTATTCTGTTCTTCTCAGCCTGTGAAAAGAAAGAGTCGGCTGAAAAATCAGGTACCACTACTCCGGGAACTCCGGGATCAGGAACACAAACCCCCGCAATCAGCAATAGCGGAAATACCAGCTTTAACTATACCAGCGGAAACTTCGACTGGATTGGTCAGCACAATGATCAGCTCTATGCCACGGATATATCTTCCGGCAGTCATATTTTACGCTACAGTGCTAGCGACAGAAAGCTCACCATGCTTAAGAAGATCAATTCTCCCGATAGGTTTCAGGCCATTGCCCATTCTATGGATCAGCAGGGTAATATTTATTTCTATGCCGTAAGCGACGGAGGAAATGTAGGGGTAATGAAAATGAATGCAGAAGGGCAGGTTGCCTGGAAGAAGAAACTGAAGATGAGCTTAAGTCAGTTTAACAATACAGGCGATATGCGACCTGCGGCTATTAAACTGGTGAATGGATATTTATGGGCTTTATCCAGTCATTTTTTATTCAAAATTGATCCTGCAAATGGGAATGTATTGAAAACTACCGGCATTGGCAGTACCGGGGATCGATGGGCGCCGGGACAGGACATCATCCGTGCCGGAGAACATATCATGGTTCAAATGGGTGGTGGTCAGCTGTATTTTTATATTTTAAATGTGAACGACCTTTCAGTGATTAAGACGGTCAATACTTCTTTTACCCTTAATCCAACTTCAGGCTATCCGAGTAATACCATTCTGGATGTAGATGATAACCGGTTTTTTGCGCTCACTCATTATCGCCTTCAGGGCTCATTATTTCCCCGCGGAGTAATCATTGAGTTTAATTCAGATGGTAAGATCATCAATGGTGCTTTGATGAAAGACGGACTGGATCAGTTTGAAGTAACCCGTATGCACCGCGATGCGGATGGTAATTATGTGGTTGCCTACAACACAACTATCGAATTAGCTACCAATATAAAAACCAAGGATGTATTGATTTTTAACAGGAATCTGGAGCTGATCCATAAAGCCAGTTTGCCTCCTACACTTTCAGGATCTGCAATTTCATTCAAAGGAAGTACTGCAGCATTATTCGATCTGAAAACCACTAACCGGATCAATGTAGAATGGATTGACATGAAAAACCCCGGATGTAAGCTGAATAATATGTTAACTAATATCAAGCTTGAAACGCTTGCATTTAAAAGTCCTGTTGTAAAAACAGACATCAAGACCATTGGTACACAAATGTCTTTTCTGGGTAGTGAAGACATGAGTCATTCTGTTGAAGATGTGACCGTGACACAGGTAACACAAAAATGTTCGAACTGATCATTAAAAATAAACTGATGAAAGCATTAAAAATTTATTGTTTAGCTGTATTGATTTTGTCTGCTATTTTACCCTCAAAGGCGCAGGAGTCCACCTTTGTGACCAAGGGCCCGCAGTACCTGGTTATGAAGAATAACAAGGGTGAAGTTCTTTTTCAGCTGAAATACGTGAACAGATACACGCATATGACCCCTTTGATGGATGGTTATGCCCTCGCTTACGCTTTTAAGAAGGCGGATGTGCTGAATAGTAAGGGAGAGGTGATCAATACCATTAAAGATCTCAAATGCTTTGACGCAACTAATCTGGGCAGTGGTGTTTTTGCAATTAAGAATAATGCGTTTAGGTGGGCCTATTTCAACCATGAGGGAAAACAGCTAACCGACTTTGTGCACGATGGACCAAGTGTAGTAAAGAATGGTTATATCCGTTTGTATGATAAAAAGACAAAAAAGGTTGGGATGATAGACATCACCGGGAAGCAGGTTATTCCTTTTGAGTATGAGAGTCTGAGTGAGGGATTTGACCCTAATGGTCATGTGGTTGTTGGCAAGAAGGAAGGGAGTTTAGTGATGAAATATGCCCTGATGGACAAGAATCTGAAACTTAAAACAGATTTCGAATTCGTTTTTCTGCACAACATGACTAATGCGCAGTATCTATACAGCCGGGCTCCTTCATTGGTTGGGCTTCCCTATGCCTTTAATCAATTGGGCACCAAGGGTCTTATGGATCGGGATTTAACAATTCTGACCCCTGAGATCATTCCTGCAGAGGCATTTGTCGGACTCGATACAGCCGGGAAGCGTAGAATAAAATTTGAGGGTAAGAACTTTACCTTTCTTTCTACCGGAAAATTCAGTCCGGACAACGGTGAGTTTGAATACTTCGTTGCAAACTCCCGTTTACCAAAAGAAAAGGATACCTGGCGTAATCAGGATAGTCTGGGTTGGGATATTTCCAAGCAGCTTTATCGCATCGCTTTGCAAAAGGGCTATCAGGATGCTTCACGTAAACTCGACAGTCTGCAAAGGGATCAGTTTTATATCAATGCGCATCCGGTATTAAAATACAAGCAGGATGCCTTGAAAATGGATCAGGCAGAGAAGCTTGCTAAAACAGGTCAATCAGAAAGTATGCTTCAGCTTGCCGATGCTTATTTACGAGGTGCAGGGCGTCCGGTTGATACTCTCGCAGCCATTAACTGGCTTAGTCAGGCTGAGAAAAAAGCAAATCTGAAAGCCCCATTCCTTCTCGCAAACCTGTATATCAGCATGCAGAAGCCGAATGATGCCATTAACCGCTTAAAGCCTTATATCAACAGAGATACGATTTCAAAAGCACTTTATGATACACTCCATCAGGCAGGGGGTAAGGAATACATGATCGCACAGGCGATGAGAAAGAATAGGAATTTTTCGGGGGCTGAGGTCTACTTCCTCAAAGCAAAGGAATTGAAGCATAAGGAAGCAGGGTTTCAATACGGCTTGATGCTTATTAAGGAAGTTGACAAGAACCTGGGTATCGCTGCTCTTCAGGAAAGTGCCAAGGAGGGGGATGTATCAAGTATGCTTTATCTGGGTTTGTATTCAGCGCCATGGGCATACGAGGCTAACCGTAATTCAAACTGGTTTTACACCTATCTGAGTCAGGTAAGTAATAGTCCGAATGCAACTGAAGCTCAGAAGCAGCGAGCCAAAGGGGCATTGGAAAGTGCGCGCAGAATGAATGAGCGCCCTAATATAAATGCAGGAACTGTAGTATCCTTAAGGGGTGTCAAGAAAGTAGTCACTCTGGTTCAGGCTGATGGCTTTTACGTGAGCGGGGGTCAATATGTCCATGCTCCGGGATTAAAGCCTACCGCTTACGCACCTTTTACCATTCTATCTGAAAGCAATGAAAATTATCGAAAAACATGTGGATCATGTGGAGGTTCCGGTAAGCATAATAAACAGGTAGTTTCGGGGACATATACCACCACCGATGTTACTTATCGTACCGGAAGCACCATTAGTGGTGATAAAAAAGTAACAACAGTAACTACTCATAATAACTACCGTACGATAGATGAACAATGTATTGTCTGTTCGGGAAAGGGCTATGTATTTTAATCTATGAAGAAGAGCATTTTAACTTTCCTGGTCAGTTTGTTGTTTGCTGGTACTGTTCTTAGCCAGTCGCTCTCTAATACCCTTGCTGGTCGTGAGGAGTTCAACAAGGCGCACAATTATTTTGTGCTGGAACAGTTCAAAGAAGCCGAAGAATGGTTCAAGAAAGCAGTGGAAAAGGGGCATATCCTGTCCATGACTTATCTGGGCAGTTTGTATCAGAATGCGCAGAACAAACCCGGAATTACCCGGAATTATGCAGAGGCACTCAAATGGTACAAAATGGCGGCAGATAAGGGTGAATATATGGCTATGCGAAGTCTTTCTAGCATGTATGCCTATGGTTATGGAGTGCCGGTGAATGTGGAAGAATCGAAACGCTGGACAGAGAAAGCCACAGCTGCAAAAGCAGCGGAAGATGCCGCACTGGCACAAGCAAAAGCTGCTGCAGCTCCGAAAACTTCAACGGCTCAATCTTCCACAACAACTGCCAAAAATTCCGGGAATTTAGTTGAGCAGGCTAACAAAGCTTACAATTCCAAAAACTTTGCAGAGGCTTTGAAATTATTTCAAACGGCAGCTGCAGCGGGTGATGCTCAGGCGATGTTTAGTCTGGGGATCATGCATGCCAAAGGAGAGGCTGTTCCTGCAAGTAAATCAGAAGCCTTCAAATGGTATAAAAAGTCGGCAGAAGCCGGATACCCTAAGGGAATGTTTAATACCGGAGTAATGTTGTTCTCGGGTGATGGGGTTATAAAGGATTTAAGTTCCGCCTTTAGCTGGACCAGGAAAGCTGCTGAAGCGGGATATACTGATGCCATGTATAATCTGGCGCTCATGTATGAAAATGGTTATGGGACTACTGCAAGTAAGGATCTGGCAAAATCCTGGTACAAGAAAGCTGCCGACCTTGGGCATGCTAATGCAATGATTGCATATGGTAAGCTCAATACCCCACTACCCACTGAAAGTGAAATGAACATGCTGGCTCTGGACGCTAAAAAAATGGAAAAAGCACCTGCCAGTGAGTTAAAACCCATTATTAACACCTTGGTTCCTTACCTGGCAAAGAATGGAAAATATGGCTTAGCCGACCGCAGCGGGCGCTTAGTTGTCAGTCCGAAATATGATTTTTCACCGCGTGTTGCTGATGATGGATTTATTTATGTTGTTGAAAATAAAAAGTACGGACTGCTTGACAATAAGGGAACAGTGCTCATTACTCCAAAGTACGATGCCTTTTCTGATTTTCAGGAGGGTTTAGCAAGAGTAAGAATCAATGATTACAGTTCGGGTTCCTTAGTGTTTCGGGAAGCATTCATTGACAAGACAGATAAGGTGATTATTCAGGGGAGCCCTGAGATGAAGCTGGAAGGCGATTTTTCGGAAGGCCGGGCGGTCATCATCGGAAAGCAAGGCATTGGATTTATCGATCGCACCGGAAAGGCTGTAATACCACCAAAATATCAGGCCAATACCTTTTCTAACTATGGGAATATTTTTACTCAGGGGGCAGCCCGGGTAGTGAGAAAGGATGGTACCTATACCCTCATCAATACCGCCGGTAAGGAATTAACAAGCAAACCCTATGAAGATATCAGCGGGAATACCGCATTCATTCAGTTTAACGAATGGGAGGGGATGTTTATCTATAAACTTAATAAGCTCTCAGGCTTTATGGATAAAAGCGGGAAGGAGATGACTCAGGCTATCTATGATTCTGCTAATCCCTTCAGGGATGGAATGGGCCGGTTCAGTAAAAGCAGAAAATACGGATTTATTGATCGTAGCGGCAAAGAAATTATTGCACCTGCTTACGATAATGCACGCGATTTTGTGAGCGGAATGGCTGCCGTACAAGTGGCAGGTAAATGGGGATACATAGATAAAACCGGCAAACTACTAATTCCCGCACAGTTTGAAAGCGCCTCTGATTTTAGTGAAGAAGTGGCAGCGGTACGCATCAATAACCGGTATCTCTACATCAATAAAAAAGGACAGTATGTGATTGATCCCGATGCTGTTGATTATGCAGGTCCTTTTGCCGAAGGCCTTGCCCCGGTTCGTAAGAATGGTTTATATGGCTTTATCGATAAGAATGGTATTCTGAAAATTCAGCATAAATATTTCAATATTGGGTTCAATTCATTTAAGAACGGACTCATGTACATTGAGGCAAGCCGGAATGTATGGCTCACTATTGACCGAAATGGAAAGGAGTTTAAGGAATGAAGTGGTATCTGATTTGCATTTTACTTGTGCTCCCCTTCATCACTTTTGCTCAAAATGGCAATGCTGAGTTTGAAGAGGCTGTAACACATTACAGAAATAAGGAATTTCTGAAGGCAAAAGCCGGGCTGGAGCAGGCTATTGCTTTGGGTCATGCCGGTGCCATGAATAGCATGGGCCTGCTCTACCAGTTTGGAGAAGGAGTTCCGCAGAGTTATACCGAGGCATTTAACTGGTTTCAGAAGGCAGCAACCAAGCAGGATGTGATGGCAATATACAATCTATCTCTGCTTTATCGACGTGGTCTGGGCGTGGCAGCTGATTTGTCGCGTTCTTTTGAACTAAGTCTTCAGGCTGCCCTGAAAGGTCTGCCCGAAGCTATGGTCAATACCGGAATGAAGTACTATGAAGCAGAGGGCGTCACTAAAAATGATAGCCTTGCTTTTCACTGGATGGAGCGTGCTGCAGGTACCGGTCTTTCCGAAGCAGTCTATAAGTTAGGTGCGATGTATCAGCAGGGTGTTTTTGTGAAGCAGGATTTTACGATGGCCAGAAAGCTGTACCAACAGGCATCTCAAAGTAAACATATTGATGCAATGAGGAGTCTGGGGCTGCTATACATTAACGGACTGGGTGGTAGCCGGGATGTTCCCGGAGCAATCGCATTGTTTGAAGAGGGGGTATCACGAAAAGATGCAGCTTCCCAATACCTGCTGGGTAAAATTTATCTGGGAGGAACAGGCGCCAATGCTGATCGTAAGAAGGGCTTTGAGCTTACTATGATGGCGGCAAAATCAGGTCTGCCCGATGCCATGTATCAGCTGGGCATGTGCTATTATTCAGGTGCGGGAACTGAAATTAATGCTGATGAAGGTAATATCTGGATTTGGGCTGCAGCCAAAGCAGGACATCCTATGGCATTAGGAGTAGTCAAATCATTAAAGTAAAAGTTAATATAGATAATATTGATATTATCTGTGTATACTATAGATTTTAATGATCAAATAATAAATAATCAAATACAAGCCAGCTTTCAGAGTTGTATAATGTCTCCGGGAAGCTTAGAATTTAATAGGTTTTGTTTTAATAAGCTCTCTCTTTAAATAGAAATAATGATGGAACTAATCAATCGAATACTGCCTGAACATAAGATCAAACGCCGTTTGCTGGTTGCTGTGCTTGTTGGGGCAATTGCCGGACTGCTCAGCTTGTGGGGTATTCAGGGTATCGGGGAATATGGCATCGGTCTTTTTATTTTCACTCCACTTTTTATAGGAGGAGCGTCAACCATTCTATATGGTTATCGGCGTGATATCAAAGATTATGAAGGACTTTGGGTCAGTCTGATTACCCTGGCGTTTTTTTATGCGGGGCTCCTCATTTTTGCCATTGAAGGCATTATCTGTATAGCGATGGTGCTGCCGCTCGCATTGGTTCTGACCATTATGGGCAGTTTGATTGGTAGTTTTTTTCTGAACCGTAAGCCTCGCAGCGGACCAACAGTCATGCTCTTTCTGCTGCTTTCTGTTCCTTTTGTTTCTTTTGTTGAAGCGGGTCGTGAGCACCCCCTGCAAAGTGTGGTCACTACCATTGATATTGATGCCGATCCACAAACAGTCTGGAACAGCGTGATTGAGTTTCCTGAACTGAAGGAGCCCAAAGAATTTATTTTCAGAACCGGGATTGCTTATCCTTTGAATGCAACAATTGAAGGTAACGGAGTAGGTGCCGTACGCTATTGCAATTTTACTACCGGCAGTTTTGTGGAGCCGATTACCACCTGGGATGAAGCCCGATTGTTGCAATTCGATGTGGAGGAACAGCCTGCTCCAATGATAGAAAGAGGTTTCTGGGATATCCAGCCTCCGCATCTGAATGATTATTTCATTTCAAAGAAAGGACAATTCCGTTTGATTCCGTTGGAAGGTGGAAAAACCCGCCTTGAAGGTACTACCTGGTACTACCACAAGATCCGTCCGGCGGCATACTGGAAAATTTGGAGCAGCTATATCATCCATCAGATTCACAATAGGGTATTGGAGCATATTAAAATCAATTCAGAGTTAAACAAATGAAACCACTATTAAAATTAGCAGCAATTCTAATCATCCTCATGGGAGATTTGAATATTGAAGTGCAGGCTCAGGGACTAAAAACCTTTGAAGGAAACGATTATAAGCTTGGCTTGAAAGATACAGAGGGGAAGATTATTCTTCCTGCAAGCTACGACCTGATTGCTGAATTCTATGAAGGCAGGGCATTAGTTCGTTTGGGCGGACTGATGGATGGGAAATTCGGATTCATCAATGAACAAGGGAAAACAGTGATTCCTGTGAATTATGAAATGGCCTGGGATTTTCGTGATGGCAGAGCCAAGGTGCAGCAAAACGGCAAATGGGGCTTTATCGATCTGCAGGGTAAAATAAGTGTCCCGCTGGAGTACGATGGAATTGAAGAATTTACTCAGGGCCTTGCTGCTGCCGAAAGGGATGGCAAATGGGGCTTTATCAATACACAAAATCAGGTTAAAATACCCATGCAATTTGATCGAGCCCTCTTTTTCGCTGAAGGTATGGCTCCGGTTCTGAAGGGCAGCCGCTGGGGCTTTATTGACATTCAAGGTAAGTTACTTATTCCTCATGAGTATGAACAGACCGATGTATTTAGCCAGGGCTATTGCGCAGTGAAGAAAAATGACTTATGGGGCTATATCGATAAAACAGGTAGTCTTAAGGTACCCTATAAATATGATCTGGTGAGTGCCTTTCACGAGGGTCTTGCTGCGGTTTCGAAAGATGAAAAATGGGGATATATCAATAAACTGGGCAAGGAAATTACTCCGGTTCACTTTCGTCTGGCAGAGGATTTTAAGAATGGAAAGGCACAGGTAGAACTTAAGGGAGAAGCTTTTAGTATTGATCCAAACGGTAAGAAAATAGAATGATGAAAAAGTGGATTTGTATTATTCTGTTGTTGTTCAGCCTTCAGGCATGGTCTCAGATTCCGGGGCAGACCGAACTAGCCAAAGCAAAGGCAGCTCATCGAATTGAGAACTATTCCGAAGCCTTAAAATGGTTCACAATTGCCGCTGAAAGAGGAAATACCGATGCCATGTACAACCTCGCTTACATGTACGAAAATGGCGAAGGCATGGATCAGGATTATCCGGCAGCAATGTCCTGGTATCGCAAAGCCATTGCAAAAGGAAATGTACCCTCCATGATTGCATTGGGTATCATCTATCTGAATACGGATATGTATCAGGAAGCTGAAAACAGCTTCCGTTTGGCAGCCGACAAAGGATCTGCCGAAGGGATGGAATTATTGGGAAACCTGTTTTTTCTGCATGAAAAGTATGTACAAGCACTGGATTGGTACAAAAAAGCTGCTGCAAAAGGAAAGCGGGATTCCATGTATCAGATTGGGGAGATGTATGAACAGGGGTTTGGCATTAAGGCCAATGCCACAGAGGCAATGCGCTGGTTTAAGCAGGCCTCTGCAAAAGGACATGAACTGGCTAAAGAAAAACTGGAGGAGCAATAAAGCGTGAAATATAGCTGTCCAAGTAAGCGATTTTCAGAGCCATTCAGTACCATACACTGGGAGCTTCAGGATAAACTTTTAGTACGCAATGGATTGGACAGGTATCCGCTGAAGAGTATCAGTAATATCCGTCTGAGCTATTTCCCAGGAGGCAGAGGCCCGGCGAGATTTTGCTGCACCTTTGCACTGCATCATACCTGGGACAGGAAGCAGGGACTGCTAAGTTTTACTGCTGCAAAGGATCCGGAACAATATGCGGCTTACCATGCCTTTGTACTGGAGTTGATTGCGCGGGTGTCATCTCAAAACACGGCACTGAAACTGCACGCCGGACTCGGTTATGGCATGTACATCTTTTATTTAGTCCTTTTATTAGTTCTTATTTTGCTGCCGGCTGTCCTTGCCGGATATGATTTTCTGAATGATTATCATGTATTTCGATTCAGTTTGCTCATGCTCCTGCCGGGATGGCCGTTGCTACGGAGTCTGATGTTCCATTATCCGCGAATATTGACTTCTCTGAAGGTCATTCCCCAAAGGGATTTTCCAAAACCATTGGAGGTAAAAGCTGTATGATTTGTCTTAAATCGCTGCTTCCAGATCATAGCAACTACCATGTCTGGCTTATGGCTGCCTACATGTTGTTCATACTGATCTGGTTGCAGGTAAATCCCGAGATGCTGCTGATCAGCTATTTCATGGAAACAATCCTGATTGGCATGGTCTACCTGATTAAGATGGGGATGACCTGGTATTTCAGTAGCGAATGCTCTTTTAAGGATTCATATGGTAAGATCAGTGAGTTTTTCCTGATACCCTTTTTTGCCCTGCACTATTTCTTTTTTGTCGCGATACAATCGGTATTTCTCTTTACCTTTTTCAGGGATTTGCTGCCCGGAATTACTTCAGAACTGGATTTAGTGGATAACTATCTCCGTATTCTGAAGGATTGGGATGTGCAGATTACGATCGGCGGATTGACTGTCTTTCAGCTGATGACTTTTATGAAGGATTTTGTGCTCCCCGGGCAATATCGCAAAAGCATAGTGAAGGAGCTGATGGCAGAGCCCTATGTTCGAATTTTTGTACAACAACTGGTAGTGATTTTAACTGGATTCTTTTTCCTGTTCATTCATGCCGGACTGGTAGCCGGAGTATTGCTGATTCTGATGCGGATGGTACTCGATCTGAACTGGATTGCTTCGGGAGGCAGGGCAGACTGGTTTAAAAGTCAAAGTAAGATTCATTGATGGACACAAAACAATCGCATAAGCAAGCTTATGAGCAGCGCCGCTTTCTGGAAAAGTTCTGGGAGCATCAGGAAATTATCTGTATTTATGAAAGTAAGCGAACAGGACTGCTCCGGGTGATGAGTATATTCATCTTTATGACCCTGCTGATCATCTTGTATTATAGTTTTACAATGCCAACAGATGAGTTTTCAAGTCCGCAGAGTGCCCTCTTATGGCGATTCTTCTTCATTCTGATGCCGACAATTTTGATGGCTAGCATGTTTTGGCTGAGTGGCAAATATGTGCTAATGCTAGAACTGATGCCCGGAAAGCAAATCAGAATAAGCACCTGGAATATCCTGGGCGGGCACCAAACCCGGATTTGGAAGCCAGCAGATTTTGTACCGGAGGCAAAAATGTATGAAGGACAAACAGAAATTATTGCAAAGCCTAAAGTGAATGCTCCATACCTCATTTTCAAGTCTGTGGACGGGAAAAAGCTTTTGCTGGATTTGCAGGGAGAATTGCCTTATGGTATACAGGCACTGCTGAAGTTGGTCGAAGCATGAATTTATTATCCGGAGTGCAAATGGATTGATTACATGAACTAGACTGTCCACAAATTGATTTCCGTCTGGAAATAAATTTAACTTTAGAATTAAATTTTTTCCTTCAGAACATTAGAGTCTAAAAAAATATTAATAGTTTAAATGGTTTTTATATTAAATGGATTGCGCCGCTTTTAAGCATTGATTTTTCAGGAGGATTTTTAGGCATAGACTCCACTAGTATAATTATCAGGAAACACCGATTACTAAATTGAAATAATCTTAAAAAAGACATGAAATCATTGCTATTTATTGTCTGTAGTTTTATTCTTTCTTCATCTACGCTGTTTGCGCAAGGCGATTCTGAGCCTTATAATGCGGGTTGGTTAAATCAGATTGATCTTGCCTATCAAAAATCGCTGAGTACCGGAAAGCCTATATTTGCTCTTTATGGTTGTGTTGATTGCAAGGATCTTCGCTCATTCATTACATCGGAGGAATTTTATGCCTGGGCAGAAAGTAATGTCGTTTTATTGGAAATATATCCATACCGATATTCGAAATTAACTGATGAGCAAAAGGTTCCCTATCAAAGTCTGATGAGTATTGTTAAACTCAGATCATTTGAACAGGCTGTAATTTGTATCCCGCAGCTTAACAAACCCAAAGAGCAATTTCAGGTAGATCACATCGGGAAGTTGAATTATTTTACAAGTGTTAAGGACCTTGATGAAAAATTTAAAGAAATGCTAAGCATAGCACAATTAACTAAATAACAGGATGAAATATACAGTCATTTTAATTTCATTGTTCTTTTTTCCTGCAGCTATTTTGTATGCACAGGATAAGGACTGCACAGTAGATTTCTCAAAATATAAGTTCTCCTGTAATCTTCCCTGTGAAGTTAAACTTGTTACCGCAAATGATTCATTAATCAGGTATGAAGGCTTGATAAAACAAGGAGGTTCGGAGTATGTGGCTGTTGATTTTACTTTTACTCCGAATTCAAATCCCAGTATAGGAGAAACTGTAGCTTTAATGGAAGGATATTATCGAAAGTTAAAGTTTACTGGTGATAAAGGTACATATAAAGGAATGCGATACCGTAACCGTTTAGTAGGGCCATCGCAGGTTGATGAGCTTTTTATTGATTCAGATTTTCTTGATTATCCGGATGGCCGAAACTCCGTCGGTATTATACGTAACGACTATATTTACAGATCCTGTGAGGGGCTAGCTATACTTTCAATTACTTTTGCAAGAGGACCTGTTTCTGGGCCTATTTCAGGAAAAATATATGATGATTTTAATTTTCAGTGGGATGTTCATCGGGTTCAGGATACCGCCCTGCAACTTAATTATACTATACCCACAGGCTTATTTAAGCTAACAAGTAAAAATCCGGATCAAAGCATTAGACTTGTAGATTGCCTTAACAACAAAGCAACATCCCAATTAACCATATTAAAAATGCCGTATGAGGGAGGGAGAATAAAAGATGTAAAGTCCGATTTTTTCCGTTTGCTCAAATCCACCGAAACGGCAATTACCCCCCATATTTTTTACTTTAGAAATCCACTAAAAACAAAAGAAATTCAGCTCTTTCAATATTCTGAAAAAGTTGGTTCTGAGACAGTCCGGGATTTCGTGAATTATTTTTTTACGGAAAACAACCGGGTTTATCGTGCAGAAATAGTTTGTGACCGGGATATATCGCAAAGCCCCGATGTTTTTTATGAAAAAGGCCTCAAGTTTCTAACCTCAATTAATTTAAACTGATGAGGTGTTCATAACATTAAGGCTATTCATTGTCTGAACTGTGATTTATTTGATTTTTGAGATTTCTATGATTTCCCTTATTACATTCTGAATCCTACCAATCCTATAATCCTTAAATCCTAATAATCCTAGCTCATACAGTTTTTCTAATTCATTGTCTGAACTGTGATTTATTTGATTTTTGAGATTTCTATGATTTCCCTTATTAC
>CAZGCG010000042.1:0-15021 GCA_964524205.1 uncultured Sphingobacterium sp.
CCATTTTTATTTATCTGGTGTTACTTATCAAAGCAGTTGAAAGCACATTTTATTCCAGTAAATCAGGCCGGCGCTTTTTAGTGCGCTCCAAAGCCTGCTCATGCCTCCATTCATTAATGGCTGCCTCATGACCACTTAACAGAATATCGGGCACCTTATGCCCCTGCCAGTCGGCCGGACGGGTATAGACCGGTGCGTCTAACAGCTCTCCCTGAAAGGAATCGGATAAAGCCGATGTTTCGTCGTTCAAAACGCCTGGCAATAACCTTACAATGCTATCCACTAAAACCGCAGCAGGTAATTCGCCTCCTGAAAGAACATAATCTCCAATCGAGATTTCCCTGGTCACAAAAATATCCCTGATTCTTTGATCGATCCCCTTATAATGACCCGCCAGAATAATTACATTTTTTTTATCGGAAAGTTCATTGGCCATACTCTGATTGAGTGTCTCTCCATCAGGTGTCATAAAAATGATCTCATCATAATCACGTTCTGATCGCAGCTTTTCAATGCAGTTTGCAAAGGGCTCGATACTCATCACCATTCCGCTGCCGCCACCATACTGGTAATCGTCAACCGACTTTTGCTTGTTGTTTGAATAATCACGAAGATTATGTACATGAATCTCAGCAAGCCCCTTTTTTTGAGCCCTTTGTAAAATAGAATGGGCAAAAGGACTTACAAGCAGGTCGGGTAATACGGTTATGATATCGAAACGCATGATGCAAAGATAGGAAGGAGAATGGAGATATGGGAATAGGAAAAAGGAAATGGGGAATGGGGAATAGGGAGACTGTATTCCGTAAATTCTGTGGGCTAATTACCGAAACCATTTGAAAAATATTAACTTATGACTATTCATAGATCAGAAAAAATGAAAAAATATCTTCAGTGGACTATTATTATTCCTGCACTAGCCTGGATTTTGTTTTTTTCCGGTCTTATTTATAGCAGCAGTATCTTTCAAATTGTTGCCAGCTTACTGCTTATACTAAGTGTAATGTCGGCAGTGCATCATTCTGAAATAATAGCAGAGCGGGTAGGAGAACCCTATGGCACTATCATACTGGCAATCTCAATAACTGTTATTGAAGTGTCAATTATTGTTTCCCTTATGATTACAGAAGGTACGGATGCCGCATCTTTAGCCAGGGATACAGTATATGCTGCAACAATGCTTATTCTAAATGGGATCATTGGGTTTAGCCTGCTGATCGGTGGCTTGAAACATTACGAGCAGAATTTTTCAGCATCTTCTGTTACTATTGCGCTGGTTTCCCTGATTTCAATTATAGTATTTACTCTGGTGTTCCCAACATTCACTGAAAGTGTTTCGGGATCATATTATTCCACACCTCAACTTATTTTTGCATCAATTGCTTGCCTTGTTATTTATTCTTCCTTCTTATTTGCACAAACCAGTAGATACCGACAATATTTTCTCACAATTGGAGTAGACGAAAATGAAGACGCTGCTGAACCTATAATCATCACAAACAAGGTCTTTTATATAAGTCTTACTTTCCTGATCGCAAGCTTAGGCATTGTTGTGTTATTGGCAAAAACTCTTTCTCCTACCATCGAAAGCATAATTACCGGCTATAGTCTGCCCAAAACTTTGGTGGGCGTTGTAATTGCGGCTATAATTTTATTACCTGAAGCGATTGCTGCTATCTTAGCTGCCAGAAAAAACAGACTTCAAACAAGTATTAATTTATCTCTGGGTTCTGCTTTGGCAAGCATTGGCCTAACCATTCCGGCTGTTTCGGTAGTATGTATCATGCTGGATATGCCAATTATTTTAGGTCTGGACATCAAGTCAATAGTACTTTTAGGTTTATCTGTGTTTACCGTAATGCTGTCATTAAGCAGCGGAAAGTCAAATATTGTATATGGGGTTGTACTTCTGGTTAACTTATTTGCCTTTATATTTCTGATGATTTACCCATAATGAGGAAAAATTGGCAAATCAACCCTTTTTCATCTTATTTATCCAGATCAATGTACCCGTTACCGGCAGACTAGTAGCAATTAAACATGCCAGAAAATAAATAATCTTAGAGAACTTCCCATAAACATCACCCACATGCAATGCCTTTATTGAGCTGGAAACCCGCTCATTAAATGGTTTTTCTGAAAAGATCTCTGATCTAACAGGTGCTGAAGTGTATTGATCAAGATAGATCTTATCTGCTGCAACAGGAGCAAAAAATCCTGTTTTGGTTTTATTAACAAGTACTGCATCTGCTGAGTCGGATGGAATGCTGATAGTCAGATCACCCTGATAATCAAGAACAATATTAGCTGATTTGATATAATCTTTAAGCAATACTGATTTTGCTCCATTCATGGCTGTAATATCTGATTTCGGACTTTCGGGTTTTGGAGCATCTTCAGCCTGGTAGGTTCCCAGCGACTTCCTCAGACCGGTTCTGTACCATTCGAAAGACCATTGCGGACCAGTGATCCCCATCAAAAACAAAAATATACAGCTGTAAAAACCAAGGCTGTTATGAATATCATGATTCACCCTTTTCCAGTTTGCATTCCATTTTATTTTCAGACCCTGTTTCCAGTTTCTGATTTTTTGAGGAAACCAAATGATGATACCTGTAATGACTCCCAGGGTAAATAATATTGTTGCGGTTCCGCTGATATAGCTGCCCAGCTTCCGGTTTGGTAATTCTCCAATAAGTGGTTCTTCTATTCTGTCGAGTAACAACCAGCGGTGCAAACTGAACATCATTTGCATAAATTCAGAAACAGCGTTTTTATCAGCGCTGCTTCCCAATATCTTTCCCGAATAGGGGTCAACCATATACTGAACTCCACGGGCAGGAGGTCCCGGTTTTTCAGCAGCTCCTGCTCCGGCTTTTCCCTTAGCTCTTTCGGCACCTGAACCTTTTCCAGCTTCCTCAGCTCTGCCGGACACCTTTTCACCCTTTTTCTCTCCAGACTTTGATTCCTCAGGTTTCCTGACAGTCAGCACAAAACTTCTTTCAGGATCAGCCGGAATCTTAATACTAATTACCTTACCACCGGTTTCACGGCTAACAGTTCTTATCAGTTCTTCTGCCGAAAGCCTTTGGGCATTTGCAGCATGGCTTACCTTATAAAGTTCGGGGCTGGATAATTCTCTGATCTCTGTATTAAACACATAGATAGTACCACTCAGACAAATCAGCAAAACAATGATACCACTGGGTAATCCGATCCACAGGTGGACGTCATTCAGGAATTTGCGCAATTTAGGCCAGTTAGCTACGGTTTTTTGATGTTTCATTGATTTTTTGGCTATATCCTATCCCCGGAAGGAATTAAAATTTATAAGAAAGTGTAGTTAAGAACTGGCGTGGCGGAATTGGATTCACACTGTAGTTCTCATGTACATAATAGTTTAACTCATTGCCGATATTCGAAAATTTGGCCAAAAGCGATAATTTTTTAATCGAATAACCCAGCGAGAGATCTACAGTTGTAAAACCTGACATCGGAATAAGCCGGGTGCCTACCTGAGTCTGTCCATAGGTATTATTCCAGCCCGCATTCCGTTCACCAATATAATAGGCTGATGCTCCCAGTTTAACACCCTTAAGTTTACCTGAACTTAGGGTATAGAACAAGCTAGCATTAGCAGTATGTGCCGGGTTACTTACCAATCGCTCTCCTTCAATATAGCTGCCCTTTAATCCTGATGTTTTAGTATATCTCATGAAATTAAAGCTGTAACCACTTATGAAATACAATCCAGGAACTATTGTACCACTTATATCAAGTTCTGCACCATCACTCGTGGTTTGCCCCGTTAACTCCTTGATATTGGTATTGGTATTAACGGTTATTCCATCACGCAGGTACTGTGCCTGCTGTGCAAGATTATTGTTGATGATCTTGTAGAGTGAAAAATTTGCCGATAACCTGCCATTTAAGAAATCATTTTTCAAACCGAGTTCAAACTGATCGACAATTGAAGGACTCAATGCCTGATCAAACACATCAATCCCCGAATTGACTGTGAAGTTATTGGAATAGCTCGCGAAAACTGCCATTTGCTTTAGAGGCTGATAAACGATTCCAAACTTTGGAGAAAATGCCTGATCCGCTTTAGCAGCAGCTGTACCCTTAGTCTGTGCTCCGCTAATCAAATTAAAAATATCAGATACCTGGGTTTTTTGATAAGACCATCTCAAGCCGGCCATCACCTTAACCTTCTCCGATAAACTGATCAGATCCTGAGCATAATAGCCGAGACGATATGTGGGAGCTTCTGTTCTCAATGAGTCCTTTGCAAAAGGCATATCTGTCCGCGCATTGTATTTATTGGGATTCAAAAGATTGATCCTATCATAGGCGGTATTCAGATTAAAAGTATGGTTAGTGTTTAAGTAACTATCCGCATCAGTCCCAATAAGCACCTGATGACTGATTTTGCCTGTTTTGATTTTACCACTTAAGTTTGCCTGAGCTGAGTAATAGTCTTCAGCAGTTTGCAAACGATTTAATGCACGATTCCAATCACCCACCGCATCAGCCTGAATACGTTCTGTTGAATAATAGTCTCTGTTAAATAATTGATAAGATCCAATCACATTCAGCTTCCAGTTATCATTAAGTTTATGATCGATTGTAGCTGAAACATTGGTCTGATTCGCTTTATTAAAAGCCCATGGGGTATTAAAATAACTTGATCTGGAAATACTGGTCGGGATCTGCCCATTTAGTGAACCAACCCCAAAGTCCGGAGTAAGGTTATACTTCAAATAATCTCCCTGAAGAAGAATATCGGTTTTCTTGCCGGCCTTAAATAATAATGAAGGGTTAAAGTAATATTTATCCGATTTTACATTGTTTCTGAAACTTTCATTATTCTCAAAAGTTCCTATCATTCTGAACGCCAGATTTTTAGAGATCGGACCGTAGATATCACCGATCGGCTTATATGAATTATAACTTCCTCTGCGCATAGATACCTCACCACCATACTCAAATTTAGGACGTTTTGTAACCAGGTTCACAATGGCTCCACCGCTAACATTCCCATAAAGCATCGCAGCACTACCTTTTAGTACTTCAACCTGCTCAAGTGTACTAACCTCAGGTATTGACCCGGAATTATATCTTGAACCATTTTTAAAATAATTATTACTTCCCAGGCTGTAACCACGGGCAAAGAAGTTTTCGGAAGTAGAACCTCTGCTTGAACCCATGGCAACTCCACTTACATTCTTCATCACATCGCTCAGCTTAGAAGCCTGCTGATCATTGATCACCTGACTGCTTACTATACTGCTGCTTTGGGGAAGATCCATAGGGTTAATTCCAGCTTTACCGATTGCCGGTACCTGCATATTACTTCGGCCTGCAGTGATAACCACTTCCGCTAAGCGCTCTGCACTCTCACTCAGAGTAAAATTGATCTCTGCATTTTCTCCGGCACTAAGGCTTATTGCCTCCTCCTGGGTTTTTAAACCTACAAAAGAGACTTTGATGATATACTTACCAGGCTGAATGTTCCGGATCAGGAAGGTACCATCTTCTGCTGTAATGGTACTCTTATTCATATCCTTTAATCCCACATTCACGTATCCAGCTGCAGTTCCGTCGGCTGTTACAATCTTGCCAGTTATTGTAGATAGATTGTTCTGTGCAAGACTCATCTGCGGGTTAAATAAATTTATAAGTACCAGTAAGAGGAATAAAGCAGGTATTTTTATAGATTTCATTTTATATTTTTATTTAGACTTGTTCTAGATTGGGACAAATATAAAAACAGAAAATGAATTTCAAAGGATTATTTAGAATTATTCTAATTAATAATTTAATATTTGCAGAGAAGGAAAGGGTTGTTTATAACTATCTATTTTTCATGATGTTATAAATTATTAGAGATTCAAGAAAATAAAATTCTTGTCTGCTAAGCCGAATTATTCCGGAAAACTAATTTTCCCCATTGAGATGGAAGGCACCCCGGGATGTTTACCAAAGTCAGTTTTTCCGCCAGATACAGCTTCATTTGCGAGCAAAGCAAACAGAACAGCTTCTTTTGCATCAGGCTCGATTCCAAGATCAGAACTGAACTTAAGTTTTTTACCAAGCATCTCCTCAATAATACCAGTCAGCAGGGGATTATGCATCCCGCCTCCACTGATATAAATTTCATAAGCTCCTTTACCTTCAACACAAAAAGTAATTGCCTTTACTATTGCTTTGGCAGTAAATGCAGCCAGTGTAGCCATGATGTCTTCATTTGAAAGCCCTTGAAGATCCGAACTTTGAATAGCATCATTCAAATAAGACAAACTGAAAAGTTCGGGACCCGTAGTTTTAAGGTAAGCCGATCTGAAAAAATCATGATCAAACAAAGCATCTAATAATTGATGATTCACTTTTCCGGATGATGCGATCGCTGCATCCTGATCGAAATACTTTCCAGGATAGTTTAACTGCACAAACTGGTCCATCAGAGTATTACCCGGTCCAACATCAGAAGAGAAAAATTCTGTTGAATAGGCAGAAGGCAGGAAAGTGAAATTGGAGATGCCGCCAATATTGAGCATGATCCTGTTTTCAATGGGATTCGAAAAGAGCAAATAATCACCATAAACCGATAAAGGAGCTCCTTCACAACCTGCAGCCACATGTTTCTGCCTGAAATCACTGATGGTGATAATACCGGATCTCATCGCGAGATGATCCCCATCCCCAATCTGAAGTGTAGCATTAGAATAAGCATCTGCTTCCCTTTGCTGCCTTGGGGCATGATAAATTGTCTGCCCATGACTCGCAATCAGGTCAATATCCGATGGAGATATATCCCAATCTTTCAAACTTTCCAGAATCAGTCCGGCATAATAGTTCCCTATAAAAGCATTTAAAAGAGTAAGCTTCTCAAGGTCTACGATCTTCTTCGCAAAAACAGATTTAAGATCCTCCTTAAATTCAGGCAAATATGCCTTACTCACAAAATTTATGACCTTAACCCTGGTCTCTAAACCACTTCCGCTAAATTCGCACAAAGCAATATCAAGTCCATCGAATGAAGTTCCGGACATCAATCCGATAATCTTCCTGGCAGGTTTATTGGCGATTTTATATAGAAGCTCAATATTACTATTCATCCAAATTCAACTAAAAAGCCATCATATAAACCAGCTTATATGTTTACAAATATTTGTTTAAAAATAGCTAATAAAAAATATCCGCCTGCAAACCTTGCTGAATAAGCAGAAGTGTAAATCCAGGAATTTTCCTTTTTATAAATGTAGCCTGATTAAAACCCTGTTTATCTATAGAATAAGCCTGTTGGTATAATATTAACATCATTTAACATTTTACCCTGAATATTTATAATAAAAAATATCCATTTTCGGGTATAGTTATTTGCTTATCAAGCAGTTAAATTGCACATCAAATACAAGGAGATGATAAGCAAATGAGTGCTCCTGAAGAGTTTCATGGGTCCTTAATTATAAATTTTAAAATTAATTCAGATCCAATATGAAGCTAGTGGTTTTTGCCTCATTCATTCTACTCCTAAGTTGGAAGCCCCTTTCCGCTCAAAACAATTATGCGATAAAGGGTAGCGTGCTTGATACAGCATCCAGCACAGGCCTGCAAAATGCAAGCATTGCAGTGTTAAATTCAAAAGATTCTACCCTGGTCAGATTTACCCGAGCCGATGCAAACGGGGGTTTTTCATTGAATAATCTGAGGGAAGGAAACTTCATTTTGCTGCTGACCTATCCTGATTTTGCTGATTATGTGGAAACCTTTTCACTGAGTGCAGACAAACCCTTAAAAGATTTTGGAAAGTTAAAAATGATACTGAAAGCAAGACTGCTTGCAGAGGTAATCGTAAAAGGCACAGCAGCACAAATGACTATAAAAGGCGATACAACCGAATTTAATGCCGCCGCCTTTAATATAGAAGCCAATTCAAAAGTTGAAGATCTGCTCAAACAATTACCGGGTATACAGGTTGACCAAAACGGGAAAATTACTGCACACGGACAGGCGGTAAACAAAGTTCTGGTAGATGGTGAAGAATTCTTTGGGGATGACCCAACCCTGGTTACCAAGAATATACGGGGTGATATGGTAGATAAAGTGCAACTCTACGACAAGAAAAGTGATCAGGCTGCCTTTACTGGTATTGATGACGGAGAACGGACTAAAACAATCAATATCAAATTAAAGGAAGATAAAAAGCAGGGTTATTTCGGCAAAGTTGATGCCGGAGCAGGCAATGATGATTTTTACCAGGGTCAGGGGATGTTCAACTACTTTAAAGGCAAGAAGAAGTTTTCGGCCTATGGCACCGTTTCGAATACGGCTAAAACAGGTTTAGGCTGGGAGGATAATTCCAAATACAGTGCTTCATCAAATGTTCAGGTTACTGATGGCGGAATTATGTTTACCAGTGGGGATGACTCAGGACTTGAATCATTTAATGGGCAATATAATGGAGAAGGAATTCCGCTTACACGAAACGGAGGTATGCACTATGACGCCAAATGGAAAGAGGATAAATATTCTATAAACATGAACTATAAGGCAGGTTCTATAAATGTTACAGGAGATAAAAACTCTTTGAATCAGAACAATTTACCTACAGGCCTTATCAACACTAATACTGATCAGACCATTGATAATTTTATGTTCAGGCAAAAACTCGATGCAACATTCCTTGTTAAACTGGACACCACCTCAGATCTGAAGATTATCGTAGACGGTACATTGAAAAACAGTGAAAGCAATAGCAATTATTTTACTTCGAGTTTAAGAGGAAATGGTGTTTCACTTAATGGTAGCAAAAGAAGTCTTAGCAATAATGGAGATCAGAAGATTTTTAATGCAAGTGCCTTATGGACCAAAAAACTAAAAAAGAAAGGCCGGACTATTTCCCTGACTCTTGGCCAAAAATTTGACGAAGATGATGCAAATGGCTTTCTGAATTCTGAAAACAGTTTTTATAATACGCTTGGATTACTCGACAGCATCCGCTTTATTGATCAGTATAAGACCAACAAGACCAGAAACTCAGGCTTTAATTCGAATCTGGCTTATACTGAGCCTCTCTCCAAGACCTTTTCAGTTATTCTCAATTATGGTTTAAATCTGGGTAACAGCATCGCAGAACGGGAATCCTTTAATAAATCAGTAACCGGGAAATATGATGTTTTAGATAATGAATTCAGTAATGACTTCGAACTCGATCAGACCTCTAATCAGACGGGTGCAATTTTCAACTACAGGAAAGATAAGAACGTAATCAATTTCGGAACCCGTTTAAATGCGGTTGATTTTAAACAAACCGACCGGTATACAGGTAATATTTATAAAAGAGATTTTCTTAACTGGTTGCCTCAGGCATCTTTCAGGCATAATTTTTCAAAACAGAAATCTTTTGAGATCAGGTATGATGGAAACACAACTCAGCCAAATTTAAATCAGATTCAACCAATCAAAGTCAATAATGACCCATTAAATATCATTTTAGGCAACCCTGATTTGAAGCCCTCTTTCCGAAGCAGTTTGAACCTATCGTACTATTCTTACAAAGTCCTTAGTGATAAATCAATCTATTTCAGAGGATATTACTCTACCACACATAATGCCATTGTCAACAATACCCTTACTGATGCTGCTGGAAAAAGCACCTTCCAATCCATTAACCTGACAGATAAAAATCCGGCTAATTTCTCTTTATATGGTGATTATGGTCAGAAGATCCCGGGGACGGAGTTTAGAATTGGACTTAATTTGAGTACCAATGCCAATACCTATTTCAACATGATTAATAGTGTGCTGAATGAAACACGATCAAACAGCTACAGCACCCGAATATCTGTTTCAAGATATAAACAGAAGAAAATTGAGCTTTACTGGTCTCTTGGTCCGGAATATATAACCAATGAATCATCCTTACAAAAACAGATCAATAATAACGGCTGGGGGGCAAATTCATGGTTCGAATTATCGCTTTATCTGCCTAATAAGGTAAAGATTCAATCGAGCGCAAATTATAAGTACCAGGAAAAGACTCAGGCTTTTGCTGAAGACTTTAATCGCCTGATCTGGAATACTACCCTTACCAAAAGCTTCATGAAAGAAGAAAGCCTCAAACTATCGCTTACAGGCAATGATCTTTTGAATCAAAATACCGGTTTTAACAGGATGGCAACAAGTAATATGATCAGCCAGAATAGCTTTACAGCGATTAAAAGATATTTTATGCTTTCTCTTTCATACGACCTGAATCATATGGGTGGGGGCCTGCAAAAAAAATAAGCTTATGAGACGAATTACACTACTTTCCACTTTATGGCTACTCATTTTATCAATTAAGCCTGCTTTTGCCCAGAATGCCCGCTTTGCAACAGAAGGAATTATTGAATTTGAAAAAAGTGTGAATATGCATGCCCAGATCAAAAAGTATATTGATAAGGATAATGAAGCCTATTATATACCTGCATTTGAGCAATACAAAAAGACAAAACCTCAGTTCAGGCTGTTAAAAAGCACATTAACATTCAGTAAAGATAAAACCTTATTCAGCCCGGCCCCTGTCGATGAATCAGACCGTGGCTGGTTCAGTGATATTCCTGCAGCAAGCCAGAACAATATTATTTATACAGATTTATCAACAAATACCAGCGTAGTTCAGAAGACAGTATTTGAAGAAACCTTTCTGGTCAGAGACAGTACCCGCAAGATCAACTGGAAGATTACCTCAGAAACACGTGATATTGCCGGATACTCATGCCGGAGGGCGAATGCCATCATCATGGATTCGATCTATGTAGTCGCATTCTATACCGATGAAATTCCTGTATCAGGAGGTCCTGAATCTTTTACAGGCTTACCGGGAATGATCCTTGGTGTTGCCTTGCCTCATGAGAATATGAGCTGGTTTGCTAAACTGGTAACAGATAAGTCACTGCCTCCGGGAACTTTGATAGCACCCAAAAAGGGAAAGGCCACGAACAATAAAGGTTTGCTGGATACTCTGATGAAGGTTATGAAAAATTGGGGAAGCTACGCACAACATTCATTAAAATCCTTCATGATGTAGAATTCATGCAAAGAATCAATAGCTATAATGATCATTGCTCAAGGCTGGGCAAAAAAATCGGGCTAATGATCATACTCAGCCTGCTTTTCCTTAGCGGCGAAAGCAAGGCACAAAGCTCTCCTCATACTGAATTAAGCAGGCTGGTTGATTCAGTAAAAACTTTTTACGAAAGCCGTGCCATTGAAAAACTCTACCTGCAACTTAACAAACCCGAATATCTTAGTGGTGATACGATCTGGTTCAAAGCTTATCTTCTTGATGCCATACTTCTTAAAAACGTCCAAAAAAGTGGTTTAATGTACATTGAGATTGCCTCCGACAGCAATAAAGTAGTCAGTCGCATCATGGTTCCACTTTTGAATGGTATTAGCTGGGGCAATATTGCATTGAATGCCAAAGAATTTCCGGAAGGATCCTATACTTTGAGAGCTTATACAAACTGGATGAGAAATTTTGGAGAAGAGCATGTATACCTACAGCACTTCAGGGTAAGTTCTGCCACAAACCAAAGTTGGCTTGTTAATTCGAACATGGGGCTTACTAAAGTGAACGGGAAAGACAACATAAATTTATTTATGCAATTCCGGGATCTGAAAGGTACGGCAATGGGCTTGCGCAATATGCAGTTCAGATTAAGCAATGGAAAAAGAACCCTGTTCAAAGAGGAAAAGGAAAGCTCCCTTTACGGGGTAGTGGAGCTGAACTTTGACCTTACCGAAAAGGCTGGTGCAGAGAGCATACGACTTATCGCTGAAAATCATCGTAAAAATGAAATTAGTACAAAACTGCTTATCCCGCTTCCAATCAGGCGTCCCGAAAATACAGATCTGCAATTCATGCCTGAAGGTGGGCATCTGGTGGCAGGACATTTGGCAAATATTGCATTCAAAGCGATTGCTGAAGATGGGAAGGGAACAGCTGTTTCGGGGCTGATACTCGACCAAAATCAAAAAGAACTAACTTCCTTTAGTTCCTCATATAAAGGAATGGGAAAGTTTCGCCTAATGCCCCTACAGGGAGAATCCTACACGGCAAGAATCAAACTTCCCGATGGTAATACGAAAGACTATCCCTTACCTCTTATAAAAGATAGCGGCACAACATTAAAAGTGATCAATCGCAGAGAAAGTGATTCGCTGGAAGTTCAGATTTTATACAGCTCAGATCCGCAACTGAGTGAAGACCATTTCTTTATTACTGCACAGACAAACGGGCTGCCATATTATGGAGCTGCTGTGGTACTGAAACAGGGTTTGAACCGCATCATGATTAATAAAAACCATTTCCCTTCCGGCATTTGCCGGATCTCTTTATTAAATGGCAAACGCAATCCATTAAACGAGCGTCTGGTTTTTATTGATCATCAGGAGGAACTCAGAATAAAACTAATCAGCGATAAAACTTCTTATAAACCAAGAGACAGTATTTCACTGGCAATACTCGTTCAGGATAAACAAGGCAGGCCCGTTCAAGGTAGCTTTTCGCTTTCGGTGACAGATGATAATCATGTAAAACGTGATAGCTTAAGAGAAAATAATATTTTAAGTGCTTTCCTCCTCGATGCGGACCTCAATGGGAATATTGAGGCTCCCGGATATTATTTTCTATCAGACCAGAAGGATAAAGCATGGGCTGACCTGGATAATCTCCTTCTAACCCAGGGTTGGACAGGCTTTAGCTGGCCTGAGACACTTAACCAGCAAAAACCATTGCTGTTTCCTGCTGAAAGTGAATTCAGTATCAGTGGTACAGTAACAAATATTTTTAACAAACCTGTTGCAAACAGCGAAGTCCTGCTGCTTTCAAAAAAGCCTTTTCTGTTTATGGACACCCTCAGCAATAAAGAAGGGAGGTTTACATTCAGGGATTTCCCCCTGGCGGATACTGCGGTTTATATGATCCAATCGAGAAACAAAAGAGGTAAAAGTTTCAACGTAGGTATTGAAGTTGACGAGTTTGTACCCCCTGTCTTCACGGCTTCAAATGAAGCTTATGTACCATGGTATATCAACACTGATACACTGCTAATTAAGAGTACCCGTAACACTGTTCATGAACAGCATCGCTGGGATGCTCCGGCAGGAGTAAATGTGCTCGAAGAGGTGGTGGTTACCGCAAAGAAGTTCATCAAAGATTCAAGGAACAGAAATGGCCCGGGGAATGCCGATTATATTCTGGATGAGCAGGATATGCTGAAAGCAAAGAAGAAAACCTTGTATGAAATGTTGGAAGAACGTTTCCCAGGCTTCAGAAGTGGCAAAGGTTTGTCTGTTAAAGATTATAACTCAACAGACACGATGAGATACGTCCTGATGCAATCTTATGTAAATCTTGTTATTGATGGGGTAAATATCAGTTCAATCGGAGCGACTGAGGAGATTTATATGGACTATCTGACCGCAGAAGATATAACCGGAATAGAAATCTTAAAAACACCAAAATATGCTTCGGTCTATGATCCATTAGTCGCAAGAAAAATGATAGGCTGCATGAGATGTCCCCCACCACCAATATTTCTTGAAATAACCACCCGTTCAGGTAATGGAGCATTTTTGAAAAAAACACCAGGCGTATATTTATATAAACCTATTCCTTACAGTTTTCCTGCGGAGTTTTACCGGCCCAAATATCCGGTGAATAAAATTGAAAGCATTGCCGACCTTCGCTCGGCCATTCACTGGGAACCAAATATCATCACAGATGCTGAAGGTAAAGCAACGATTTCCTTTTACGCCGCGGATTTACCCGGATATTATTCAATTGTTCTGGAAGGAACAGATATGAATGGGGGAATAGGAATGGGGAGAAAAAAGATAGAAGTAAGGAAGTGATATTTATGCGTTCAAATACAGCTCAATCAGCCCCTCAGGTAAGTCTACCTTAAGAATACCATTCTCCTCATCAATTTCCACAATCAGATCATCATTTAAAGGAAACATGATCTCTTTAAATTTATAGGGTACAACGGCCACAAATTGTTGCGGATATTCATGAATTTCGATGATTTCACCCAGTTCTCCGGCGGTTTCATCATGCACAATAAATCCCTTAAGATCGGTGATCAGAAACTCATCTTCATCCCTTACCGGTTTTAATTTGTTTGGCAGATACAATTTTTTACGTACCAGGGCTTCCGCCTTTTCAATTGTATCAATATCATCAAAATAAAAATTTCCGGTCTGGTTGTTCTGAAGTTTGAAAGAGGAGATAAAAAAGGGAACCAGTTTGCCGTTTATCTCAGCAAAAACAGAGTCAAGGGGTAGTTCTGCCGGATCATCGTACTCAAAATAGATCTGCACTTCACCCTTCAAACCCTTGGTTTTTGTGATATAGCCGATATATAAACAGTCTTCGATCTTCATTGCCGTAAAACAATAACGTCATTGCAAATTGCAATGACGTTATATAAATTTTAATTCTAAAAAAGCAGATTATGCTTTTTCTTCAGATTCAGGAGCTTCTTCTGCTGCTTCAGGAGCAGGAGTTTCAGCAACTTCTTCTGCCGCAGGTGCATCTTCAACTACTTCAGCAACTGGTGCTTCAGCAACTTCTTCTGCTACTGCTTCTAATTCCGGAGTTTCTTCAGAAACTTCTTCTTCTTCAACTACTTCGGGTGCAGGTGTATTTTTTGCAGCAATTGCAGCAGCAATATCTTCCTTCTTCTTAGCCTCAGCTGCTAATGCTGCTTTCTTTACTTCATCTTTCGATTTAGTCAGACTATCTTTCTTACCCTCGATCTTACCTTCTTTGCTTTGTAACCACTCAGCAAATTTTGCTTCTGCCTGCTCAGCAGTTAATGCACCTTTTTTAACACCACCTTCAAGATGTTTCTTGTACATTACCCCTTTGTAAGAAAGGATTGCACGACAAGTATCTGTTGGCTGAGCTCCTTTGTTAACCCAATCCAATGCTTTTTCGAAATTGATGTCGATAGTAGCAGGATT
>CAZGCG010000043.1:0-15007 GCA_964524205.1 uncultured Sphingobacterium sp.
GTGGCTGTTGCACAACGATACAATTTCCTTAGACAATTATTTTGAACTAGAGATTCTATTTAGTGTTGTATTAACTTTGACTAATTGAACCATCTCTTGTGTAATTACTGTTATGAATACCATTGATACATTTTTGATCATATTTAGACTATCGATGACCTTTTTTTGATTTAAAACGGCTTGTTCAATTATATTTTTGGGTCCTTCTATGCTGTGTTTTACTAACTTCTTTAGATTGTAGGCTATTGCTGCCATCGTTAGGCATTTATTTGCCTGTACCCTTCCAATGGTATTTACCCGTTTCATTCCCAGAAAGTTTACTAATGTCCCAATTACTGGTTCAACAGTACTTTGCCGTTGCTTCATTGCTATTTTGGCCTGATAAGATTGCATTCTTACATGCATTCTCTCATAATAAGGCCGGTCAATAGTTTCTCGAATTCGTGTTTTGTGCTTCCCATAAGCAGTACAGCTTGCTTGAAAGCTACAATTTTTACATTCTGACCTGTCTAAACGATATTCTCTATTATAATATTTACCAAACAGATAAGTTCCACGATAGGTTAAATGTTTGTTGTTTTTGCACAGGTAATAATCTCCCTCTTTACTGTATGGAAAGTCCGCCCTTTCATAGATGAACTGGGCACGGTTGGGTATATACCCTTTAATATTGTTTTCTTCAAGTGACTGAAGGGCTTTTCCACTACTATAACCTGTATCTGCTACGATTTCCTCTAGTGTCATGCCTAGTCCCTGAAGATTGTCTTTAAGCTGCTGAACGACCTCCGGTAGGCAATCACTATCCCGAAGATCTGCAGGAAAAGCTTGGATATGGGTGATGGTGTGAGAAGAGGTGTCTACACTAACTTGTCCTAAATAATTCAGTGCAACTGCCTTTCCTGCTTTTACAGAAATCTTAGCTTCAGGATCATTTAGGTTATAATGTGTTTCATTTGCTGGATTTTGCTTTTGTTTAGGTCCTTTTGGTGGTGCTAACTTAACAATCGATGCAGATTCATCTTGCTCATTTTCAGCCAGCTCCTTGCCAAAGACCTCTGCATCATTCATGATTTCTCTGGATACCATACTGTCAAAAGAGGCGTTTGCTTTTATATAAACCCCATCAATTGCCTGTCTTTTCCCAGATACCATTCCCTTATCAATGCATTGCTTTAGTACATTTTTGAACAATGCCATAAATACTTCTTCCCCATATAGTTGTCTGGTTCTGCTTAAAGTACTATGCCAGGGGAGTTCCTCATCGATATCATAGCCAATAAAATAAAGGATATCTAAGCGCATTTTAGAAATAGTAATGATACGACGATCGCTGTTGCAGTTTTCAAGGTAACCAACCAGCATCAACTTTATAAATACAACCGGATCAATACTTCGTTGGCCATCCGATCCATAATATTTGGCGGTGGCTTTATATAAAAAAGTGAAATCTATAAGTTGGTTTAATCTCCTGTAAAAATTGTCCTCGGGAACAGCGGATGAAAGCTGGAAATTTAAGAAGAGCTTTTCCTGATATTTTTTCTTGCCTTGCATAATACAAAATACTAATAATCAGGTACTTAAAAAAGTAATATTAAAAATAATTAAGTTGCGCAACAGTCACCTGCAGGAAAAGGACTAGGCCCCGCGGCCATGAGCGGGTAATATATCCTATTATTTTACAGTTGTCCGCCAAAATAAAAAAAGTAAAAAACTAATTCGCAACATGCTATTTTGGATTTATATGAAATAAACTCTTAAATAACGACATTGGGTGCGCGAGTGCCGCGCGGTCCAGGGAATAATATTTAGAAGCACACGCGACATGCGTGCGCTAAACTATAGGAGGTTCCCACTTTCGTGGGAATGACAAGGGTTGGTTGGGTATAGGGAGATTCCAGCCTTCGCTGGACACTTTAACAAAAAAGCCCGACCAGTAATTTTACCAGTCGGGCTTTTTTCATATTGTTGAAATTACTTTTTAACCAATTGCATTTTCTCAGGATTCCATAAGATTGCAGTATCGTTGTTATAGCTGTCGTTACACAATAAGGCAGGAGCAGCTGCACGATAACCGAAAATCGCATCTTCGGCAACTTTGCCATTATTCTTAATCGCATTAAAGAAATTTACAAAATGGTCATACGGGCCACCCATATATCCTTTTTCTGCTGCAAAGGTATATTCTTCCTGCGGAAGGATTCTTTTACGGTCGCTTAATGGCGTACCCGCATTCTTCATTTTTTCAATGAAAAATGGATCATCCGAAGAGAAGTTCTTATTTCTCCTAAGTGTAACACTATCCCAGCCAATATCCATTGCACCTTCGCTTCCTACCAGTTTTAATATTGTATTTCCACTGGTTCCATCGGCAAAATTACATCTTAAGGATAGATTAAATGCCGGGTGAGCCTGAGCCTGATCCGGGTAATCGAATATGCCCAGGAGAACATCAGGAACTTCCCGCCCGTCTTTCCAGTATCTTAATCCGCCGGATGAATAGATCTTATTTGGTCCGAAGGAATCTGTTATGAAATGCAGACTAGAGAAGAGATGGACAAATAAATCGCCCGACATTCCGGTTCCGTAATCCCGGTAATTTCTCCATCTGAAGAAACGCATCGCATCAAATGAGCGTTTGGTTGTATTGCTTACAAAAGTATCCCAGTCCACTGTAGCTGCTGAAGCATCAGCCGGTATTGGATATTGCCAGGCCCCACCCGGTGAATGACGTGCCCAGAATCCTTCGGCAAAATTAAGCTGACCAATTGCTCCATCTTTTAGAAGTTCCTTTGCTTTCTCATTTCCCAAAGAAGATACTCCCTGGCTACCAACCTGAAATACTTTTCCGGTTTCCTTTTGTGCTTTGATAACTGCAGGTCCTTCGGTAATGTCATGGACCATTGGTTTTTCGCAGTAAACATGTTTGCCGGCTCTCATGGCATCGATGGAAATCTGCTGATGCCAGTGATCAGGAGTAGCCACTATAACTGCATCAATATCTGTGCGGTTTAATATTTCCTTGTAAGACCTTGTTGTGAAAATATCTTGTCCCCAGCGATTTTTAGCATCTTTTAATCTTCCATCATACAGATCGCATACCCCCACGAGTTTTGTTCCAGGGACTTTAAGTGCAGTAATGGTATCCCCTGTACCCATTCCTCCAGCTCCGATCAGTGCAATATTAATATTGTCGTTTGCACCAATGTATTGTCTTTTATGGATTATAAATTGTGTTGTTTCATTTTCCTGAGCTGCAGCAAGTACATTGCTTCCAACCGCAACTGCGGCTGTGGTTGCTGCAATTTTTTTAATAAAACCTCTACGAGAAGATTCCTGATTGTTGTTCATTAGAATATAATTTGGGTTTTTACCCCGGTCTATCCGGGATTAAATAAGCCTGCTGGTGGGGCAGGCTTATTATTAGAATAAATTATGTGAGCTAGTTTAATACTATAGTTCTTTAATCTTAATGTTTTTCCATCTAACCTTGATGTCGCCACCAGAATGGATTTGAAGCGCAATAAAACCTTTTCCTGCTCCGAATTTTTCATCTTTCAGATGGGAGATTTGTTTGCCGTTCAACCAGGTAGTTATTTCATCACCCATTACATGAATCTTTCCATGGTTCCAGCCATCCGGACTAAGTCCTGATTCTTCTTCTTTAGTTGGTTTTGTTAACCAGCCTCTTCCATAGGATTCGTAAATTCCTCCTGTTCCGTTTCCGGGAGGAGCAACTTCTACCTGCCATCCGCTGATTTTGGTGCCATCGATACTGGAACGGACGAATACGCCGCTATTACCATTGGCTTCAAGTTTAAAATCATATTCCAGGATAAAATTCTTGTAGTTTTTGTCTGTAGAGAGATAGCCATACTCTTCTTTTGGCCCATTTTCACAGATCAGGTGGCCTTTTTCAACATACCACTTCTCCGTACCATGAATAGTCCAGCCGGTAAGATCTTTGCCGTTAAATAGTTTTGTTGATTTCTGAGCAATTGCAGCAGTTGAAATCAAAATGAAGGAAAAAATAAATACTAAGTATTTCATTGTAATGTGTTTTGGTTTATATAATAAATATAGTTTTTAAAAAATGGATTCAAAACGAAGCGGTATATATTTTACACTTTAATATAAATATGCTTCTTGTCCATCCACAATCCAACCAACCAGCAGAGCAGCATAAAGGAAAGTGCAAAGAGTAAAGAACCAACCGGTCCGGGTGCTATGGCCTGAAATACATTGATACTGATAGCTTTACGCAGGCTGGTATCTTCAGCCACGGTAATCAGACCAAGTATTCTGCTGCCCACTTCGGCCACCAAATAAATAAATAGCGGATTTTTACCAAATACAGTAAAGAAGTAAGTCCAATTCCATCTATTCATCGACTTTATTTCAACAACATACAATAAGGCAGCGATGATTGCCAAATTAAGTCCGCTGGTTAGCAGGATAAAGGAACCGGTCCAGAGTTTTTTATTGATTGGGAAAACGCTATCCCAGCAAATTGCGATAAAGATCAGAACAGCTGCACTCAATAATAATTTGGCAATGCTCTCATAATTTTTGCCATTCTCTCTGATAAATTTTCCTGCAAAATAGCCGATGATGGTGAGTACAATTGCCGGCATGGTACTCAATAGTCCCTGAGCTTCAAAAGGTACACCCTCTCCTTTGGACAAATGGCTTTCTCCAAAAAGGAATTTATCCAGGTAATGACCTGCATTTCCTAGCATGCTGTATGGGTCTGCAGGATCACCAAAAGCGAGCAATATTGCCCAATAGCCTAAAAGGAAAAATACACTGAGTATGATAATTTTTTTAGAATTGAGATAATGGATCATCAATGCTGCAAAGAAATAACAGAGTGCGATTCGTTGCAATACCCCGAAAATGCGGGTTTCACTGATCGGTTTTAAGATTAATTCTCCGGCTTCATTTGACTTAAAGTAAGGAAACCAGTAGAGCAGGTATCCCAATAAAAAGATCCATGCTGTTCTCTTCAATATTTTAAAAAAGGCCATGCTGTCGCTTTCAAGTTTTGCTTTGGTGAAGCTCATTGCATTTCCAACTGCAAATAAAAAACCGGGAAAAACCAGATCTGTTACTGTAAAACCATGCCATGAGGCATGTAGCAGCGGTGCAAAGGGAGTAGCGCCACTTCCGGGTGTATTGACAATGATCATGAAACATACGGTCATGCCTCTGAAAACATCAAGTGACAGGAAGCGGGTGGGAGAATTGCTCATTTTTCGAGATTGATTAAATCTGTTGGGTATTTGAGGTTCAATTTACATTATTTTGGAGGAATTGGAAATGAGGGGGGATTACCCGTCATTCCGAAGGTGGCCCGCCTGGCCGGATGGGCAGGTACGACGAGGAATCTCATGCTAAAACAATCTTCCTTAAATCATGAGATTTCTCCCCGCGTTAACGATTTGTTTCATACAAAAGCCGTTTCCGCGAGTCGAAATGACGGGTGGGATTTCCGTCATTCCGAAAGTTACTCGCAGGCCAAATGAAGAGGTAGGGCGAGGAATCTTATGCTCAAAACCCGTCATTCCGAAGGTGGCCCGCCTGGCCGGATGGGCAGGTACGACGAGGAATCTCATGATTAAGATTTATTCCTTTAGTTCACTAGTTATATTGTTCTATTCCAACGAGGTAATCTCCCGCTAAATGCTAAATGTTTTTTCAATAATGATTGTTCTACTTCTCTCGGGCAATCAGAATACTCCGATCCATGAGTAGTATACCAATAAACATCCAGTGCTTCTATATTTTCTATTAACATTTGTGTCGGCCAGGAAATCCGCCTTGGAGTTTTTCCAAACTGATACCCATTTACGATTCTATCTTTAATTCCGCCCAGTCCTGCCTTCCTAATGAAGATGCTGCCATCGATGTTCTTTTTTCCTGAACAGCCGATATATACCAATTCGGTTCTCCCATTTGCTAAGGCATAAACTAAGTACACACCGCCTCTGTTGACCGGTGCATTACAAGACTCTTTCAAACTTTGAGTAGGAGTGTAGAAAAAGTGATTATTCTGTTTGTATTTTATTAGCTCATCAAACATCCTTAAGAGATCTAATTAATTATATCACTTATTCTTGTTAGCTTATTCTCAAATTCTTTACATTTTATTTCCAAATTTCTAAATCTTAAAATTTGAGCAGTAGAAAAATTACCTGCTTCATTTGATAATAGAAAATGGTACCAATTTTTGTATAGGGAGAGCTTACGGAAGAACTCAAACCCAAGATTTAGTGAATTCAAGGAAGTACCGCTGAATGAGATGTAACCTTCAGTGCTAAGATTTGCCTTATACTTTAGGACTCCGATTTCTTTATCGCTCATACCGGATGGATCAGTGATATTAAAAATGATTTCCTGGGGATTGAAGGCACTAAATGTTGAAATTTCAGTAATAAACCACCTTCCCGAATTTATGTTGCCGCCAGGCAGGATATTATATTCAAAATGCCAGTTTCCATTGTTGTCTGTAATGTGAGTTCTTTGAATAACATATTCAAAATTAGATAATAAAACATCTTTTGGGTGTGAAAGAGGATATTCCTGCGCAACCAAATTACTTAAAGCATAATAACACATTTTCTATATAGTTTTAAATTTATACCCTCAAAACCCTCCTCAAAGTATCCTGCATCGCAGCCTTAAATGCCTCATCTTTCGATAATAGCCTGTACAGATCCAGTTCATCTTTTCTTTGTTTTGACATTACATCATCAAAGATCTTTCTGAAGGCGATCTCACGATTTTGAATGTCGCTATTTTCGGAATATTTATGCTGGAAATCCGGATGTGCTTTCATTTTTTGAGCCCAGCTAACAAACTTAACCCGTTGTTCTTCCGGTGTAGCTTCCCAACCCTGAAACCAGCGTTCGTTGAAACTGTTAATGATCATATCCAATGGGTCTTGATCCGGATCGCCGGTATGCGCGCCCCTTGGGTTTGCATTTTGGGGATCCAGTTCTGAAGGCGACTGATCTAATCCAATGGCTGCATTCAATTTTACCCGCTCCAGGCCGTAGGTTGAAAGATCTACAGAATTCAATAATTCATCCAGTGCATCCTGACCGGGATCTTTAATGATTAGTTTTGGTATAAGGAATTTCAGATACCAAAACAGGTATTCCCATTTCAGTACTTCAAAGGGTAAAATCGAAGCCATTTGTCCATAAATTTTCACGAACTGTTTTGCCTTTATTTTAAAATCTACTTTAGCTTTCTCCTCTAATTCTAAACCTGAATTAAAGCGCTCTTCGGCTATTTGTATAATCGGACTCAGGTATTGATCAGCTTCCAGTCCCTCGAAATATTTATTGGTAAAATCTTCTACTTCAGACCATTCATAAACTCCGGTTTCATCTAAATTAGCTTTGAGTTCATGTAATACGTTTACATCCGTTGCCTTACTCAGGCTTGTAGCTGTATAAAATGGATCAAAAGAGGCTTTTATATCTTCCGTAGCGTTAAAGAAGTCCAATACAAACAGATCTTCCGTCTTCTTGCCCAGTTTGTTTGCCGAGCGGTTTAATCGGGATAATGCCTGTACTGCCATTACTCCCTGAAGCTTTTTATCAACATACATGGCAGTGAGTTTTGGCTGATCGAAGCCGGTCAGATATTTATTAGCAACTACCAGTATCCGGTATTCGTCCATGTCAAAATACCGTGCAATTTTATCGGTAATATATCCCGGGTCGCTGGGTTTACCTTTATCCAGGTCGGAAGGGAAATTATTGATTGTATCTTCTGTATATTCAATACCCTTGATTTTTTTCTTGCCCGAAAAGGCGATCGCTATTTTAAAAGGATTTCCTTTTTTCTTTAGCAGTTCATTTATTGCGCTGAAATACCTGATGGCTGATTCTATACTTTGAGTGGCAACAATAGCTTTCGCTTTTCCTTTTAACCTTTTTTTGTTGACCACATTTGAAATAAAGTGATCCAGCATGATTTCGGCCTTGGTAGCGATGGTTTGTTCATGCATTTCTACATAAGCCTTTAACTTTTTCTGTGCTTTTTGGGTATCAAATAAAGGGTTATCCTGTATGGATTTCTCTATTTCATAATAACTTTTATAGGTGGTATAGTTAGCCAGTACATCCAGAATAAACCCTTCTTCAATGGCTTGCTTCATCGAATAGAGATGGAATGGCTCAAATTTCCCATCCTCCTTTTTTATACCGAATTTTTCGAGTGTGGTATTCTTTGGGGTAGCCGTAAATGCCAGGTATGAGGCATTACCACGCATTTTACGCGTGCGCATGGCTTCCAGAATTCTGTCCTGCGGGTCCTGATCTACCTCCTCTTCATCTGCACTGTTACCCATCGCTTTATTCAGATTATCTGAAGCCGAACCGCTCTGTCCGCTATGGGCCTCATCAATAATTACCGCAAATCGTTTATTGCTTAGATCGGCAATACCATCAACAATAAAAGGAAATTTTTGAATGGTGGTGATGATGATCCGCTTACCGCTTTCCAGACTTGCTTTCAGTTCTTTTGAAGAGTAGGCTGGAGCGACAATATTCTTCACCTCAGAAAACTCCTTTATATTCTCACGCAGTTGTTTATCCAGTAACCTTCGGTCTGTTACTACAATGACTGAATCAAAAAGCGGATTGGCAATACCTCTGCCGCCTGGTGTGGTTTCAGAGTCCGGATAGGTTTCAATGAGTTGATAGGCTGCCCAGGTTATGCTGTTGGACTTGCCTGAGCCTGCCGAATGCTGAATGAGGTAACATTGGCCGACTCCTTTATTGCCGGCATCTTTTACCAGCCTACGGACTACATCCAGTTGGTGGTAGCGCGGGAAGTATAGCGTCTTTTTGCCCAAAGGCTCTGTATCCTTGCCATCAAAACGAACAAAATGCTGAATGATATTCGCTACGCTCTGCCGGGTTAAAATTTCATCCCATAAATAGGCAGTTTTATGCCCGAATGGGTTTACAGGATTTCCTTTCCCATGATTGTTGCCCAGGTTGAATGGTAGAAAATAGGTATTTGGTCCATCCAGCTTTGTGGTCATATACACTTCATCTGTATCAACAGCAAAGTGAACAATACAGCGGCCGAAGTTTAATAATGGCTGGGTGATATCCCGTTTGTATTTGTACTGATTTTGACCATGAACTTTCGCATTCTGACCGGTCCAATGGTTTTTTAGCTCCATGCTCGAAAAGGGCAGACCATTCACAAACAGAACCATGTCAATTTCTTCTGCAGGATTTGTGATTGAGTACCGCACCTGCCGGGTAACGCTGAACTGGTTCATCTCAAAGTTCTTTTGTACCAATTCACTGCTGCTTGCTATGGGTAACACGTACAGCAAGGTGAAATGAGCATCATCCACTTCCAGTCCTTTACGCAAAAGCCGGAGTATACCGTACTTTTTAATCATTTTGTCCAGCCGATCCAGGATCTTGAGCTTCCAGTCAGCTTGCTTTTGCAGTTTGGCTAATTCCTCCTGCTGGGTAGATTCCAGAAAACTCCAGAAACGTTTTTCATCAATTGCATATTTCGGATTAAAATCACTGGAATTACCAATATAATAGCCCTTACCTGTACGATACAAGTCAGCGCGGTCAGCAAAGCTATCGCTGGCCCCAGATGCTTTGATCTCCTCCATAGAAGTGCCGGTTAGGCGCTTTTCTATGGTAGACTCGAGGGCTTGTTCGTTGGTTTTACTTGTTCCCATTTCTTAGTTTCTTTATGAGTAGTTGACCTTTAGCCGTTAATCTATACTGTTGTTTTGGGCTTCTTGGACTATCCGGATCGGTCATCTCTATGTATTCATAAGTCAGGGCTGGATTTAAATAGTTTTCCCTAAAACTAGGCCTGTGTTTTAAATCCAGTGCCTTCATGAGCTCAGCACTCTTTAGAGGTTTATCCAATAATATGATGAGTCTTTTTACAAGATCCGGTACTTGGTCGCTTACTTGATCGCTTACTTGATCGCTTACTTGGTTGGTTTGCGACCATGGCCGATAAAGAATTACCTTGAAACCATTTTCATCCTGGAATATGGGGCGGGTTAAATGCGCATCTTCAGACAAATTAAAAATTTCAAGCGTTCCGGTTCCAAATCGCTCAATATCGCCAGTTAAAAACATGCAATTGGCCAGTAATGGATTATGAGGGTAGGAGCTATGCGGAATACTTAAATCGGCAAGTTCTAACTCATTAGGTAATTTACCCGGGTTAAAGACCTCAATCCGGTCTTTTAATACAGACACTTGTACGCTTGCTTTACTAAAATAATTTCTGTGAGCAATGGCATTGATGATAGCTTCTGCAATTACCCTACGAGGAATTTCATATGTGGTACTTACCTGATTGCTATTGTCGCGTGTGCCCGTACTGAGACTGATTTTCGACAATACAAAATCTACGGCACGCTCGGCCATTTCGAACACAGTTCCGCCAAATTCTTTATAATCCGGAATCGGTTTTTCAATTGCTGTACCATGAAAATGGGCACATTTTACAGTAGCAGAAGGAAAGAAACGCTGTGGATTTTTGCCGAAAGCCAGCAAGGCACTATTAGTTAATTGATGGTTTCGCCACAAGTTTAAATGGCTTAATACTTCTTCAACAGGAGCAGTTTCCTTTAATGGAAAGTTTCGTTTTAGCCGTGCAAGCAGAATAAAGCTTTTGATCCGATTAGTATCTATATCATCCAGCAAGGCTTCAGCGTTTAAACTTTCATCAAATTCTTTGCTTCCTATTTTGCCCGTTTGTTTTAAATAAAGGATACAGGAATTATACACTTCCTTTTTCAGCTCGTCGAAGGTAGAAAAACGTTTGCGCGAAACTGATTCATTTACTCTATTAATAAATAGTTGCTGCTTAGGGTGTTTTGATGAATCATTTTGTCCTTTAATATAAATCCATTTTTGTAAGTTATGTTTGAGGGCAGTATCAAATTCATGCTCCACAGGCGAAATGCCGAAAGTGTCTTCGTATCCATAATCATTGCCCAAAATTCCAATGTAAATTTGTGAAGCAGCAACTTCTGTTAAATAAACACTGGAAGCAGAATGACTGTTAGCAGGTATTTCTTCAAATAAAAACACTTCAAAAAAAGTACCGAGCAATGCATCTTCACGGATGTATTGTGCCAGCTCTCTTCGCTCTGATATAAACTCCTTATGAACGCTGCTAATAAATATTTTCAAAGGCTTCATTGCTGGCATACTTTTATCTACCCTGTTACCGCACTGTTTATCAATGTGGCTTTGTTTTCAGAATCGATTTTCATCAATGGCATATTTAATTTAAAAATCTACCGTTAAACCAAAAATAGCCCTTTCCTCCAATACATACGTCTGCATGATCAGAAAAACTATTGCTTGCGCCGGATGCTTTAAAATCTTCCGTAGATACGCCGGTTAGACGCTTTTCTATCGCAGATTCGAGGGCTTGTTCGTTGGTTTGGGTGGGCATGTTATATTATTTATAATGTACTTTCAGTTTGTCAATCATGTCTATTTTATGTTGTCCGATTTCCGTTGTTGTCCATCGAGGATTCTGAAAAATAAAATAGGATTTTAAAGTATCATAAGTATTATTTTTATGAATAAACTTACTCCTCTTTTCATCCACTGATTTGTTACTGTATTCGGAATTTTGTGAAACACTTAGTAAAACTAGGTTGCCAAAAGAATGTAAATGTTCATCATCGATTTTTGGGTTTTTAATAATATTTTCAGGGTTTTGAGGATAAATGTGCTCAATAGAATTTCTTGAAACTATTCTATAATTTCCAAACTCATCTGTTTTTTGAAAGGACCAGTTTTTCCATAAAACATATTCCATCTTCTGAAACCAATAATGTTGGTATTTCGTGCCAATTCCTGAATGTAAGTACTCCTCAAAATCGAAGCTCAAATCTATATCTGTATCTATCAAAGCTAATGAAGCATCTTTGTCTGTTATAGTTTTACATAAAGAGAGATCATTGTCGATTTTTTCTAATCGAGTAAGCAGTGTATCTGAATTGGGTTCTGAATTTTCATGAAAATCTGCTAAATACCCCAAATAGGAGGTTAGCCAAAACTGCCTAAGGTAATCTCCAGTAAAATACAGTACGCTTTGCAACATGAGCATACTAGACTTAGCATATCTAGTTCTTGTGTAATTGTTATCGGAGTTTTTATTGATATTAACTAGCTCTAACTGTTCGGTTTTCGTTTCGACATCACTCACCCATTTTACTATATATTTATCAAATAAAAATCTGACTTTCCACAACAGTTTTAAAAATCGTTTAATTTCTTCAGGGTTATTTCTTTCTTCTAAAGGTTTAAATATTTCAATCAATCGATTTGCATGAAAAGTTCCTTCGAAATCAGGCAAACCTTCACCCCTAAGATGCAATCGGTAGGTGTGTAATAGTAGTTGGGCAAAATTAATTATTGAACGGCAGAATATATCTTCAGATTGCCTTGATTCATCAAAGACTACTTTTTGACTTTCATTATAAGGATCACAATTTTCTGGCTGTAAATCGTCTATTGTGAAAATTGAACTAGATATTTCTTTGGTTGTGTTATGCTCATTTGTATCCTCAAAAATGAAAACAGTTTGATTGAATTCATTGAACTTACTTAAATCAACTTTTGCAAAATCTGTTTTTGGGAAGGAATCCCGCACATTTCTTTCAAAAAAATTATTCATGTTTTCACATGATTCCCATATTTTACTAAACAACACCTTTTCATCAATGCTTTTTAACAGATTGGCTTTCACTATATCGGTTTGCTCCAATTGTACACCGGCACTATTTATTGTTGAAAAAAGCTTATTTAAATCTATTTTTTGCGGTGTTGTGTTTTTAATTAATTTAACCCTTGTGTAAATGAAATTACCAAAGCTTTTCAGCTCTTCATCAGGTAATGATTCTATTATCCCATTAATCGTTACCAGTGCTTTCGCAATATTTTTTAAGTAAGGGAATTTCTCAATCTCAGTGCTTTGAATAATTTCAATATTTTCAGCTTTATCTTTTTCCAATAAATTTTTGAAATAGTTTTCAACTTCTGTTCTAATTTCAAACGTCAATTTTAGCGACTTATCCTCATTAATCAGGAATTTTTCGATCTCCGAATTTTTGTTTTTCCTTGAAAAGACAAATGCCGTTAACCATAATGTGGTAAAGCGTTGTTGCCCATCAATTAGCTCCGCTTTTTTACCATTTTCTTTGGTTAGAATTGTACCTATATAAAAATCTTTGTTCTCATTATGTTGGAATGACTTATAGAAGTCGCGTAATATTTTATCAATTTGCTCGTCACCCCAAACATACGGCCTCTGATAAGTTGGAATAGTAAAACTAAAGTGTTGTAGCGCAGCAAGGTTAACAATTGACGTATTGAATATTTTATTGTCCATCGATTTCTATATCTTTAATTTTTTTTGAAATTTCTGCTAATAAAGTTTTGTCAAAATCCTGTGGTGCAGTTTTAAGCTCTTCTACATCTTTAAATTCATTGAAATAATTTTTTAAGCAAGCGATATGTTTGCCCTTTGATTGATGGGTTTCTAAGTTATTAATGTCAAAATTATACTTGAATCGTCTCAGATATAAAATAAGTTCTTCTACCGTATATACCTCTATAATATTATCAATAAACTGGTTTTCAAATACAAATTTGAAAATGCTATCCTCTCTTACATTTCTGCCTGATGATACCCTTAATGAATAGACAGCTCGGTAGAGCCACAAACTGGCTTCAAATAATCTGTGGAAACCAAACCGGCTTACATAAGTTATGATGCAAAGTTCCAGAAGCTCTTTTAGGAATAAAGTGCCCGAATTGCCATGCATTAGTTTGTCGTTAAACTCGTAAAAAGCATCACTTACCCTGTAATCCTTTTTGTTTTTATTGAATAAAACATTGTGTAATTGAACATAATCATTAATAAAGTCAAGGGTATTATTGCCATCAGACAATGGTTGTTTTAACTGTTTAAAATGACTTTCGTGCATTTGCAATGCCCTCCCGTCTATGTTTTTAACTGCACTATAATAAAAGGAAATATCTTCCTTATCATGTTTTGTATTTTCAGTGAATTCTTCAATTAAAGATGCCTTAATTCCTTTTTCATCTCTGTAAAAAGGAAATCTCCTCCACTTTCTATTGTCCCAGAATCTAATCTTTGATAGATTCTTTATTATTTCCTCAACTTTTTCACTTTCAATGCCTTCCCATTTTCTGGCCTGATAATCAATTATTTTTTTAGAATTGATGGCTCTTAAGTGATGAGCTTTAATAATATCGGAGCCACTTAAGCGAACGCCACCAGTATTTTGAGTTTCAAAAAATGTGTAAGCCAAATCTTCTGTTTTGGTTACTACCAGCGTTAAATTTATTTTATCAAATTCAATATAGTTTAGCACCTCGGTGTCGGCATAATCAAAAACGTCCTTAGATTGTATTTTTCTTAGATAAGCATAATTTCGTTTGATATTATTAATGCTTGAGGTAGATGTATATTGAACCCCACTTTTAAATTCATTATTAACAATGGAATTAATCAATAACAGAGTTGTAATTCGTTGCTGCCCATCAATAATTTTTAATTGCCCCTGGTCCTGATGAACAATTATACTCCCTATATAAAATAATGCTTTATCCGAATCCGTATTTTGATGGTATTCAATAAAATCATTTAATAGCCTGTTTATTTGTTTTTCCTTCCATACATAGGGCCGCTGATATTCAGGGATAGATAATTGCCCCTTGATATCAGAATTTGGAATTGCATCACGATAGGTATTTAACAAATCGTTGAATGAACAGCTTATTACTTTTACACCGATGTTTTCCATTTATAACTCATTTTTTTTCTTAATACAACTCTCTAAAAATCAGACAATAAATTCTCTTTAATCTCATTTTATTAAGGGAAGTCTATACGAGAGTATCTATTTATCATAATTGCATCCTCTTATCCAAATCTGCCAAAATATCTC
>CAZGCG010000044.1:0-15004 GCA_964524205.1 uncultured Sphingobacterium sp.
CTGGTTTTCAGTAAACCTATCAACCAGACGCACTGTGTGATTGGTAACCGGTCTTATTCCATGCATCACAAGCATAAGACAGCATTTCTCCTGCTCAATAACCTGCTGGGGGGCACTGGTATGAGTTCAAGGTTGAACCTCGAAATCCGCGAAAAATATGGCATTGCCTACACCATCGAATCAAACTATACCCCGATGAGTGATACCGGTATCTTTTCAATCTATTTTGGTACCGATACTGAAAAAACAGGGAAGGCACTCAAACTGGTAGAAAAGGAATTGAGAAAGCTCCGGGAGCAAAAACTGGGTCCGGTACAGTTAAGACAAGCAAAAGATAAATTTATCGGGCAGATCGCACTCGGTGAAGAAAACAGAATTGGATTGCTAATTTCAATGAGCAAAAGTCTGCTGGATTATGGCAGGGTAGATTCACTGGAAGAAATATTTGCGAAAATAAATGCTGTCAGCGATTCTCAAATAATTGAAATTGCCAATGAGATGTTCGATCCGAAAGAACTGAGCTCTATGATCTTCAATCCAAAAGAATAATCTCTATTCAATCGACCTCCAATAAAAATTGCTAATTTTCCTCCGAAAAATTTCATAAACAGAGAGAAATCAATTTTTTAAGAAATGAAACGGACCAGATTATTTAATCACATTCACATTGATGGGTATTCTGCGACACCGAAATATCTTCAGTTAACAAATTCAATTAAAGACGCAATCATAGCCGGTAAAATTAAAAAAGATGACCTGCTCCCATCAATCAATGAATTAAGCTGCATTCTCGAAATTTCAAGAGATACAGCAGAAAAAGGTTATAAGCATCTTAAAAGTCTGGGTATAGTTAATTCGGTACCCGGTAAAGGCTATTATATCAGCAATGTTGATTTCAGGCAAAGACTACGTATCTTTCTATTATTCAACAAGTTAAGCTCTCATAAGAAAATTGTTTACGATGCATTTGTAGCTGCACTTGGAGAACACGTTGCTATCGACTTCTACATTTATAACAATGACTTTGCCCTGTTCAAAAAGCTGCTTGACAATAAAAAGGAAGACTATTCACATTATGTAATCATTCCTCATTTTATCGAGGGAGGGGAAGAATCTTACCGATTGATTAATGAAATCCCTAAAGATAAACTGGTTCTCCTGGATAAATTGTTACCCGGTGTTGAGGGTGAATATGCAGCAGTTTATGAAAACTTTGAAAAGGATATTTACAATGCACTGGAACAAGCAAGGGATCAGCTAAGCAAATACCATACTCTAAAAATCATATTCCCTGATAAAAGCTATTTTCCAAATGAGATAATCAAAGGCTTCAATCGCTTCTGTCAGCAATATGCCTTTTCACATAAAATTGTGAACGACATCAGCACCGAACCAATTCAGGAAGGCGAAGTGTTCATTAATCTGATGGAAGCAGATCTGGTCACGCTAATTGAACGGATCATTTCATTAAAACTTAAGGTTGGAAAGCAGGTTGGAGTAATATCCTACAATGAAACCCCACTTAAGAAAGTCATTCTTAATGGAATTACTACTATCTCAACCGATTTTTCAAAAATGGGCGAACTTGCAGCCCAATTAATTCTGAGCAATTCTCATGCTCATGCCGAGGTTCCTTTCCACCTTACCCTCAGACCTTCACTTTAGAATTTTTAGCCATACAGAATAATTGTCTTATCTTAACGTGAACTCGACATAATAATTAAAAACCACATAGAAACATAGTACTATATAGCCGCAAACCTTCATTTTAGATGCAGATAGCCTAGAAGCTTCGCTTCAATCTATGTGATTTACAATCTATGTTTCCTTTAAAGCTTAATATAAGTTAATCTATGTGGTTAGATATTTATATATCGAACTGCGTTATCTAATTATCGCTATTCAGTCTTGCATGACAGTGCATGACAGCTGGGCACTAACTATTCAATATTTTTAGATAAAATCAGAATTCCTTAAACCCGATTCATGCAAGCAATTTTAGGTGTCATTTTTCATTTAATTGGCGGAGCGGCTTCCGGCAGCTTTTACCTTCCATTTAAGAAAGTCAAAGGCTGGTCATGGGAAAGCTACTGGATAATTGGCGGGCTTTTTTCATGGCTGATTGTACCCCCGCTCGCAGCTTACCTCACCATTCCTGCATTTGCTGAGATCATCAGCAATACCGAAAGTTCAATTTTGAAGGTTACTTTCATCATGGGTTTGTTATGGGGAATTGGTGGTTTAACTTACGGACTTGGCGTTCGTTACCTTGGTATGTCCCTCGGAAACTCTGTTGTTCTGGGATTCTGTTCTGCCCTGGGATCATTACTGCCACCGGTATTCTACGATTTGTATCCGCAAGCCGGAAAAGTCAGTTTTACGCAAATGCTGAATGATGAAGGTGGACGGATCGTACTACTTGGTGTTCTGGTCTGTCTTTTTGGGATTTTCCTATGCGGCCGTGCCGGTATGCTGAAAGAACGTGAGTTAAGTGAGGAGACCAAAAAGGAAAGTATTCAGGAGTTTAATTTGGTAAAAGGTCTGATTGTTGCAATCATTTCGGGAGTTTTAAGTGCCTGTTTCAATTTCGGGATTGAAGCCGGAAAACCAATGGCGGATGCTGCAAATGCCCTATGGAAAAGCGCCAATCCAACCGAAACTACGGAGTTCCTCTTTCAGAATAATGTTACTTATGTCGTACTTTTATGGGGTGGTTTAGCAACCAACCTCATCTGGTGTATGATTCTGAATACCCGAAATAAAACATTTGGAGACTATGCCAATAAAAAGACCCCGCTGCTTAAAAATTATATCTTTTCGGCAGTTGCAGGTACTACCTGGTTTTTACAGTTCTTTTTCTACGGCATGGGCGAAAGCAAACTGGGGAACGGAGCAAGTTCCTGGATCCTGCATATGGCCTTCATTATCCTGATTGCAAATATGTGGGGGTTATTGCTAAAAGAATGGACCGCAGTCAGCAAAAAAACATTTTCAACCTTTATTATGGGAATTATCACCATTATTCTTTCAGTCTTACTGGTAGGATATGGAAATTCCATATAAGCAAAACCAATTCAATATGGCACAATCAAATTTTAAACACGTAAGCTATCTCTGGGATGATGCTGAAGCTGCTAAACTTGCAGGTGATGAAGTAGGATTACTTATTTACAGATCAAATATTTTAGGTGCAGACCTGCGATTAACCAATTATGGCGGTGGAAATACATCATGCAAAGTGATGGCTAAAGATCCGCTGACAGGAATAGAAACTGAGATCATGTGGATCAAGGGATCGGGCGGAGATATCGGAACTTTAAAGAAAAGCGGTCTTGCAGCATTATATAATGATCGTCTGCGTAACCTGAAAAATATCTACCGCGGATTAGAACATGAAGATGAGATGGTAGAATTATTTAACCATTGCATTTATGATCTGAATTCGAAAGCTCCATCCATCGATACACCCCTGCATGGCTTTCTTCCCTTCAAACATATCGATCATCTACATCCTGATGCGGCAATCGCAATTGCTGCAGCAAAAGATGGAAAGAAGATCACTGCAGAACTTTTTAACAACACAATTGGCTGGGTCGACTGGAGAAAACCGGGTTTTGAACTTGGTCTGGAACTTAAAGCCTGCCTGGATAATAACCCTGGAATTAAGGGAATTATGTTAGGTTCTCATGGCTTGTTTACCTGGGGAGATACTGCATACGAATCTTATATAAATACCCTAGAGGTGGTTGAAAAATGTGCAGAATTCATTGAGGAAAGTGTGCGCAAGAATGGAAGTGTTTTTGGCGGGAAGAAAATTGATGGACTTGCCGCGCAGCAAAGGAAAGAACAGGCAGCGAAAATTGCTCCTGTTTTACGCGGACTTTGTTCTTCAGAACGCTCCATGATCGGACACTTTACGGATGATCCGAGGGTTTTAGAGTTTATCAATTCAAATGATCTGGATCGCCTGGCACCAATGGGAACCAGCTGCCCCGATCACTTTTTAAGAACGAAGATCAGTCCGCTGATACTCGATCTTAAGCCTGATGAAGATCTAGGTAATCCAAAAGAACTTATCACAAAGCTTCAGCCACTTTTTGAAGCTTACCGAAAAATGTATGCAGAATACTACAATACCTGTAAGCATCCAAACTCACCGGCCATCCGGGATTCAAATCCGGTAATTATTCTATACCCGGGAGTCGGACTATTCTCTTTCTCCAAGGACAAACAAACAGCCCGTGTAGCTGCAGAATTTTATACCAACGCGATCAATGTGATGCGCGGAGCAGAGGCAATTTCTGAATACACTTCACTCCCAAGACAGGAGGCATTCAATATCGAATACTGGTTACTTGAAGAAGCAAAACTTCAAAGGATGCCAAAACCAAAATCATTAAGTGGCAAAATTGCATTGGTAACAGGCAGTGCAGGTGGCATAGGGAAAGCAATCTCAAGAAAATTTGTTGAAGAGGGGGCAGTAGTTGTTTTGAATGATCTGGACCAGGGACGCCTGGAAAGTGCGGGAGCTCAGTTTCTGAAAGAATTTGGACGCGACAGCTATACTACTGTTCAACTCAATGTTACAGAAGATAGTGATATAAAAAATGCTTTTGCCCAAGCTGCTTTGAACTTTGGAGGAATAGATATCGTTGTAAATTGTGCCGGTCTGTCTATTTCAAAACCAATTGAAGAACATACCGACAAGGATTGGGATTTGCTTTATGATGTGCTGGTTAAAGGTCAGTTTAAAATCACTCAGGAAACCGTAAATACAATGAGAAAGCAGGATATGGGCGGCGATATTCTCAATATTGTGAGTAAAAATGCATTGGTATCAGGTCCGAATAATGCCGGCTATGGCTCTGCAAAAGCTGCTCAATTACACCTGAGTCGCTTGAATGCTGCAGAACTTGGTCCTGATAAGATTCGCGTCAATGTGGTTAACCCGGATGCAGTAATTGCTGATAGTAAGATCTGGGAAGGTGCATGGGCCGAAGGAAGAGCCAAAGCCTATGGCGTTACTGTGGCTGAACTCCCGGCATTTTATGCAAAACGTACCCTGTTGAATGAAACCATTTTACCCGAAGATATTGCCAATGCATGCTATGCTTTTGTGGGAGGATTGTTAAGCAAATCAACAGGAAATGTTTTGAATGTTGATGGTGGTGTGGCGATGGCTTTTGTGAGATATGAGCATTAATAATTAGAAATCATGAAGCTTGACGACCACATAATTGCTCAGCACAATCAAAAATCAGCAGAAATTCACAAATCAAAATTTGAATTTTTAAAAACACAAATCATTGACAGTGATTCTGTTATATCAAAATTAATTGATTTTCAGATTGCCATCCCAAGCTGGGCTTTGGGAAATGGCGGTACCCGCTTCGGAAGATTTGCCGGAGGAGGTGAACCCAGAAACCTTGAAGAAAAGATTGAAGATGTAGGTTTGATGCATAAACTGAACCGATCTGGAAATGCGATTTCACTGCATATTCCATGGGATATTCCTAAAGATTATCAGGCAATCCGGGATCTTGCAAAGGAACATGAGTTGCGCTTTGATGCAATGAACTCCAATACCTTCCAGGATCAAAAAGGGCAGGAGAAAAGTTATAAATATGGTTCACTGCAGCATGTAGATCCGGCAGTGCGAAAGCAGGCTATTGACCATAATATTGAGGTGATCAAACATGGTATAGAGCTGGGCTCAAAATCATTAACTGTTTGGCTTGCTGATGGTTCCTGCTTTCCGGGTCAGTTAAATTTCAGAACTGCTTTTCAAAATACGCTGGAGAGTCTAAAGGAAATTTATGCTGCTTTGCCATCCGACTGGAAAATGTTCGTAGAATACAAGGCTTATGAGCCTAATTTCTATTCAACTACTGTTGGCGACTGGGGGCAATCATTATTATATGCCAGCAAATTAGGGCCAAAGGCTTACACATTGGTCGATTTGGGTCATCACTTACCAAATGCAAACATTGAGCAGATCGTTTCCCTGCTCTTAATGGAAGGAAAACTGGGAGGTTTTCATTTTAACGATTCCAAATATGGGGATGATGACCTCACTGCCGGCAGTATCAAGCCTTACCAGCTATTTCTGATCTTCAATGAACTGATAGAAGGTATGGATGATCGTAAGATGAATCATGCTTCAGATCTGGGCTGGATGATCGATGCATCGCATAATGTTAAAGATCCTCTTGAAGATCTTTTACAATCTGTTGAAGCAATCATGATCGCCTATACTCAGGCATTGCTTGTAGATCGGAAAGCGCTCAGGGAGGCGCAGTTGAAAAACGACGTGGCCCGGGCCCAGGAAATTTTACAGGATAGTTTCCGTACAGATGTAAGGCCATTGGTTGCTGAAGCACGCCTGCGGGCTGGAGGAGCATTAAATCCGATCGGATTATTTCGTGAACTAAATGTTCGTGCTGAACTGATCAGGGAAAGGGGTCAAGAGACTGCTGCTACAGGATTATAATCTAAATTGAATCAGGACATTAACAGAAACCCATGCAGCTACCGGTAATAGCCGTATTTGATATCGGGAAAACGAACAAAAAGCTACTCCTATTTGATGAGGAGCTTAAGATCGTTTTTGAACATGCCGATCAGTTTGCCGAAAGCAAAGATGAAGATGGATTTCCCTGTGATGATCTGGAGAAACTGAACAATTTTGTGTTCGAATCACTTCGTACAGCTCTTTCTAAATCCCAATTCGAGCTTAAAGGACTCAATTTCACAGCATATGGAGCCAGTTTCGTTTATATTGATGAATCAGGAAAGCCACTCAGCCCATTATACAATTACCTGAAACCTTATCCTGAAGAGCTGCTGGAGCAATTTTATTCAGCCTATGGCGGCAAGACTGAATTCGCAAAAGAAACCGCATCACCGGTACTTGGAAGCCTGAATTCAGGTATGCAGCTCTATCGCATCAAATACGAACGCAATGACTTGCTAAAACAGATTAGATACGCTTTACATTTACCTCAATATCTGAGTTTCCTGATCAGTGGAAAAAGCTGTTCAGACATTACCAGTATCGGTTGCCACACCAATCTCTGGGATTTCCGAAAAAACAATTACCATCACTGGCTTGAGAATGAAGGCTTGATTGATAAACTCGCGCCCATTTTACCTTCAGATTCGGTAATAAAAACAAATTTTGAAGGACATAGTTTTGATGTGGGTATAGGATTACACGACAGCTCAGCAGCTTTGATTCCGTATCTGGTCAATTTTAAAGAACCATTCCTGCTGATATCAACCGGTACCTGGTGCATCAGTTTAAACCCTTTTAATGCGAGTCCTTTAAGTACTTTTGAACTTGAATCAGATTGTCTTTGTTACCTGCACTATCGGGGTAAACCTGTCAAGGCATCCCGTCTGTTTGCGGGAAATGAGCATGAACAGGAACTGAACAGAATTTCCCAGTACTTTTCAAAGCCAAAATCAAGATATGAACAAATGAATTTTAATTCTGCATTTTTAAATCTTTTAGATAAGGAAGAGGTTTACTCAGGAAATGATCTCGCATCCTATGGATCTGATACAGAAGCTTATCACCGGCTGATGATTCACATTATCAAACAACAAAAAATATCCAGCGAGCTGGTCATAAAAGGTTCGGACGTCAAACGAATTTTTGTGGATGGAGGATTCAGTAAAAACTCGATCTATATGAACCTTTTGTCTATTGTATTTCCTGAGATGGAAGTCTTTGCAGCTTCAATGGCACAGTCGACCGCAATGGGTGCCGCACTGGCAATTCATCATAGTTTTGGTAATAAGGATATCCCTAATGACCTGATCGAATTGAAATTTTATTCAGCAAAATAAATCAGCATGAACAATATTGTTTCCTTTAAAATGAAACTGAAACCTGGCTTTAAAGAAGAGTATAAACGCCGTCACGACCTGATCTGGCCTGAACTCAGCGCTCTTTTAACAAATGCAGGAATCAGCAATTACTCCATCTTTCTGGATGAAGAAACCAATATACTGTTTGCCGTTCAAACACTATCCGGTAATAATAACTCACAGGATCTGAGTAAAACCGAAATCGTTAAGAAATGGTGGGCCTATATGGCTGATATCATGGATACAAATGAGGATAATTCACCGGTAAGCAAGCCTTTGGAGCTGGTGTTTCACATGGATTAATAAATTCTTTCAACAATAAAACCCTTGTTAAACCTGCCCAAAGCATAGAAATTTGCTATATAGGTGAAAGAAGGCTATTTTTGCAAAATGAAATTGCCCATCATCGCCTACGGAGATTCCGTTTTACGTAAGAAAGGAACAGAAATCACCAAAGATTATCCTGAATTGAATAATCTTATTGAGAATATGTTCGAGACCATGTACGGTGCTCATGGGGTAGGACTTGCAGCCCCGCAGATTGGCTTATCAATTCGTCTTTTTGTGGTTGATGCCACCTCATTTGCTGAAGATGAACCGGCTTTAAAAGATTTTAAGAAAGCTTTTATCAATGCTAAAATCATCGAAGAAAGTGGTAGTAAATGGTCATTTAATGAAGGTTGTCTTAGTATCCCTGATATCCGTGAAGATATCGACCGGCATGAAAGCCTTACCATTTCATATTATGATGAAAACTGGAAGCATTACGAGGAAACTTACAAAGGTTTGGCTGCCCGTATCATCCAGCATGAATACGATCATATCGAAGGCAAGCTTTTTGTCGATAAATTAAGTCCGCTTCGTAAAGCCATGCTTAACAATAAACTCAGCTCCATTTCAAAAGGAATTGTGAAGGTGGAATATAAAATGAAGTTTCCTGCGCTAAAGAAGGGGAGGAGATAGGAGTTAGGATTGTAGGATTAAAGGATTGTAGGATTAAGGAATATTCTGAAATCAAAGCGTCACAATTGAAATTTAATTTCCTTCATTCTCCACCCGATAGCTATCGGGTCTCAACTAATCTTACTGCTTTTAGCTTTATGCTTTAAACTTTCAGCCTAAATCAGCTTCATCTCCAGCACAATTAAAGCTTACTGCTCCCTACTCCTATCCCCCTGCATAATCTGCTGAATAAGTGCACCCCAGGCAAAAGGGTTCAGCAATGGATTGGCTAAGCGCTGGTTGATATTTTTGTTAACGAGTTGGTTATGATTATTCTGAAAATTGAAACTCTGCATTTCTGCTCCATCTCGGGGAAGTGTAGCCATCATAGAAGCCAAACTCTCGCGACTAAGATTCTTTTTGGCTATTTCGAGATCATCATCGGCAAACTTCATGGTCATGAATTCCTTTTTGAATTCATCTGTACTTGCCCAGGGATAAACCCTTACACCAGGAAGATTAATTGATTCCTGCTGCATTTTCATCAGTATGGTGTACTTACTATCTGCCAGACCGTTTGGTATAATCAGTGCTTCACGTCTGTAACCCACTGCAGTAAAAGCAAGCGTATCACCTTCATGAGCAACAAATGAAAAGTATCCTTTATAGTTTGCTGAGTAAAACTGGTCGCGACCGCTAAGGTTAGTAATGGTCACATAAGGCACTACCGTGTTACTGTCTCGGTTTACAATTATCCCTGAAAATTGCACGATTTTCCTCTCTCTGACCTGAGTAAACCCGGAGAGACTGCAAAGTAAGCATATGAGGAATAAGCAGTAGCGCATTGTTCAAAGTTAATAAAATCGCACCTTAGGGGTGTTAAATTATGTTAAATCATATAATTTTTACAGAAAAGAACCTGTTATTATTGTAGCCTTTCAGGTAATACAGCAGCAGGATCATCAATGTCTGTCAGGTTCACTGCTTCAACACCTGTAATTTCAGGAACTGCCCGTTTAATTGCCTGCTCAATTCCCGCCTTAAGTGTCATAATACTCATCGGGCAAGAGCCACATGAACCTAAAAGACGCAATCGTACAATATTTTCAGGAGTTATTTCCTCAATTGATACGTTCCCGCCATCCGTTTCAAGATACGGCCGGATAGTGTCTAATGCAATTTCAACTCTTTTCAACAAATCCATGATATAGTATTTATATAAAGATACAAAAAAAATAAAAAATGCTATTTGGCAGCATTCAGAATAGCTACCTGCTGAGCAACCTTTTCTGCTATCTGCATAAATACCGGACCTAAAATATTATCATCTTCCATAATAACGGGCTTACCAACATCCCCGGCATCACTAATGCTCTTCACCAGAGGTATTTCTCCCAAAAATGGTACATTAAACTGTTCTGCAAGTGCCTTTCCACCATTCTTTCCAAAAATATAGTACTTATTTTCAGGTAGTTCGGCAGGTGTGAAATATGACATATTTTCAACCACACCGATCAAAGGAATCTTAATAGAATCCATCAGAAACATTCCAACACCCTTACGCGCATCAGCAAGTGCCACATTCTGAGGGGTAGTTACAATCACCGCTCCAGTGATCGGGAAGCCCTGAGAAACGGTAATATGAATATCACCGGTACCCGGTGGAAGATCAACAACCAGATAATCCAGTTCACCCCAATCGGCATCATTAAACAATTGCTTTACAGCCGTTGATACCATCGGTCCGCGCCAGGGCACAGGCTGATTAGGATCAGTAAAGAATCCGATCGACAATAATTTTATTCCATATTTTTCAATAGGTTCAATTCTTGTTTGCCCTGCTGCATTTTGGGATGCCTTGGGACGGGCGTCTTCTACACCAAACATTATCGGAACAGAGGGCCCATAAATATCTGCATCAATAAGTCCGACACTGGCGCCTTTCTTTGCCAGGCCGAGAGCCAGATTTACCGCTACAGTCGATTTTCCTACACCCCCCTTACCCGAAGCAACGACAATGATATTTTTAATACCTGCCAGGGTTCTGTCAGGCCGGCTGGTTACCCTTGAAGTCATATTAATAGACAATTCAACGTCTTTACTCACAAAATGCCGGATCGCATTCTTACAGGCATTTTCAAGCATAGCTTTCATCGGACAGGCCGGCGTGGTCAGAACTACAGAAAAGCTAAGCTTATTTTCGTCGATTTTTAGATCTTCAATCATGTTCAGACTAACCAGATCTTTTTTAAGATCCGGATCCTCAACATGACGCAATGCATTATATACCTGTTCCTGTGTAATCATTTTTGAATGTAAAGGAGAAAATATTTTTACTAAGTTTATCGCAAATCTACTAAAAGCGGAAGGCTTATTGCTATAGGTTTAAGGTTTTTACAGTGAACTGACCTGTAAGTCCGGTTATTCAAACTTAAATACCTTATCTTTCCATTTAGTGGAGAATTCAGCCCATGAAAATATCCAAAAAACAGTATAATATTATCCGTTTTGTATCAATCAGCCTTCTGGGACTGGTATTGATCGGAGGTGCTATTGCTTACACAAAACGAGAAGCATTACTCAGCACTGCAATCAAAAAGGCAATCAGAAAGGCTGATAAAGAGTACGATCTGGAACTTAAAATAGAAAGTGCGGGCTTTGTCGGCTTAAGCAGCGTCAGTTTTAAGAATATTACTGTAGTTCCCCGCGGCCGGGATAGCCTTGCCCGGATTCTAAACTTCCGGGTAGGTGTAAAGCTATTCCCTTTAATTTTTGGAGATATTAAGCTTTCGGAAATCAAACTCGACCGGGGAATGATCAATCTGGTAAAAAGAGATTCGCTGAGTAATTATGATTTTCTTTTCCGGAAGAAGAAAACAGATGAACCGGAAGAAAAAACTGAAATGGATTTGGGCAGACTTGCGAACAGCCTCATCAACCAGCTATTGTATAAAATTCCTGACGATATGGATATCAGGGATTTTGAGATCAAATTCAGGGATGATTCGGGCGCGGTCAGTTTATTCACCCGCAGTGCAACTATCGATGGCGGAGATGTGAATTCAACCATATTGATCAATGGAAATGAGTCGGTATGGCATGTGGAGGGAACCGTAGAACCAGGAGATAAACAACTCGATCTGAGGCTTTTTGCTGATAATAAAAAAGTGGAACTACCCTATCTCGAGAAAAGATTCGGTCTCAAACTGAACTTCGATACTGCAATGACAGAGATGAGAGGGGTCAACCGAAGTGGGAGTCAGCTGGAAGTGAATGGTTCCTGGAGAGTTAAAAACCTTCTGATCAATCATCCGAGAATTGCGGGGAACGACATTATTGTTCCGGATGCCTCGCTTGATGCCGATATGGTGTTTGGAAAGAACTTTGTTGCAATTGACAGTACTTCTACTATCAATCTCAAAAAAATCCAAATACATCCCTTCATAAAATATACACTGAGCCCCTCTAAAATTTATGAGCTGAAACTTCATACAGAAGAACTTGACGCTCAGGAGTTAATGAATTCATTTCCTAAAGGCCTGTTCGAATCACTTGAAGGAATTCAGGTCAGCGGAAAACTGCAATACGACCTCGATTTTCATCTTGATTCTCAAAATCCGGATAGTGTAATTTTTAATTCGAGATTAAGGAATGAGGGATTCAAGGTTCTAAAATGGGGTAAAACCAATCTCCAAAAGATCAACAGTACCTTCATTTATACCCCATATGAATATGGGAAACCGATGCGGGATATAATTGTAGGCCCGGAGAACCCGAATTTTGTGCCCATCGATCAGATCAGCCCGAATTTAAAAAATGCCTTGCTCACAGCAGAAGATCCCTCATTTTATAGCCATAATGGCTTTGTAGAAGAATCTATACGAAGTTCCATTATAACCAATTTTAAAGCAAAAGCTTTCAAAAGAGGGGGAAGTACAATTTCCATGCAGCTTGCCAAGAATGTTTACCTGAACCGACAGAAAACCCTGGCCCGAAAGATTGAGGAGATCCTGATCGTATGGATTATGGAAAGTGGGAAGCTTACTTCTAAGCAGCGAATGTTTGAAACCTATCTTAACCTGATCGAATGGGGAAGAAATGTTTATGGGATTGGGGAAGCTTCGAGGTATTATTTTAATAAACACCCTTCAGAACTCAGTATTGGTGAGGGTATTTTCCTGGCAAGCATCGTTCCAAGGCCAAAATCTGGGCTTTACAGGTTTGAAGGAGATGGCAGCTTAAGGTCAGGACTTTCATCTTATTTCAATTTTATTGGAGGAATAATGGCCAGACGTGGCCTGACAGCAGCGGATAGCACCGGTTATGGCTTTTGGAATGTCAGGCTAAAGGAAAGTCTCAGATCGGGCATACCACTTGCTGACTCCCTGATTGTCGACAGCCTTCTGATTGATGATGTGTCAGAGGATAAAGAAACATTTCTGCAAGAGATTTTTGGCAGGAAACGCCTGGATACTGTACATGTTAAAGAACTTAATAAGCTAAAAATAACACCCAAAGACACAAGTGTAATAAATACTCCAAGCCGGAAAGAAAGAAGGGAGCAGCGAAAAAGTGAGCGGGATTCAAAAAATAAAAATCAATAATAGAACCCTTATATCTAAATTTATACCATGAGGATAGAAATTGATGAGAAGAACTTTGAACTGATGCTCGAATTGGATCAGATCGAAAAGCGAATCCGTTTATTGGGTATCCAGTTAAATGTAGATTTTGAAAACCGGACACCGGTATTTGTTGGCGTATTAAATGGGAGCTTCATCTTCCTCGCTGATCTGATGAAAGAGATCAACATTGCCTCTGAGGTTACTTTTGTGAAAGTATCATCCTATAATGGTGATAAAAGCAGCGGAAAAATTAAAGAAGAACTGGGCCTGCAAATGTCATTGAAAGACAGAGATGTGATACTTGTGGAAGATATCGTTGATAGCGGAAAAACGCTTCGTTATTTGCTGGATATGATTTACAAAGAGAAACCGGCTTCCATCAATGTATGTACCTTGTTGATGAAGCCTAAATCATTAAAAACAAAATTTGATGAGATTTGTTATGTAGGTTTTGAAATACCCGATGACTTTGTGGTTGGATTCGGCCTTGACTACAATGGATTGGGAAGAAACCTCAATGCTATTTACAGAGCAGTATCAACGACAGAAATTAAATAAGTCATAAAGCCTCTTTAAATCTAAAATCGTAATTTCGTAACGAAATGAGCTACAAAAAAATGACTATTCACAAAGAGGGCTATACGTCAATAGCACTTTGTATTCTATTTATATTCGTCTTAAATGCTGTTATTAATTTTCTTCTTCCCGAAACCTTATGGTTTCGCTGGATTATTTACATCCTTTCTTTTGCCCTGTTTATTATTATTCTTCAGTTCTTCAGAAACCCATATATTGAAGTCTCAAAGAATGATAATCATGTAATTTGTCCTGCAGATGGCAAGGTGGTAGTCATTGAGGAAACTGAAGAAACTGAATATTTAAAAGACAAAAGAATACAGGTATCTGTTTTTATGTCGCCAATAAATGTTCATGTTAACAGAAATCCAATTTCGGGAATCGTAAAATATTTCAAGTATCATCCCGGAAAATTTCTGGTAGCATGGCATCCTAAATCATCCACAGAAAATGAACGTACGACGGTAGTTATTGAAAATAATCAGGGTATATCCGTCTTGTTTCGTCAAATAGCAGGAGCACTGGCAAGAAGAATTGTATGTTATTCGAAAGAAGGTCAGCCGGCAGAACAGGGAGAGGAGTTCGGCTTTATAAAATTTGGTTCAAGAGTTGATGTTTTCTTACCTTTGGGAACAGAAATAAAAGTCGGATTGGGAGAAGTAGTAAAAGGTGGAATCACTGTTCTGGCTCATTTAAAGAAATAATTTAACCAATATAAACATGAAAAAGTTATCAGGATTTTTAGCAATCGCATTCCTTGCAGGAACATTATCACTAAGCGCTCAGGAACAGCCAAAACAAGACAAAAAAACGGCAGATAAAAAAGAAAGCAGAATGTGTGGTAAGGATTGTAAAATGAGCTGTTGCAAATCTAAAACATCAGAAAAAGATACCAAAGCACCTGAGAAAAAGAATTAATTTTATTAAAAAAACAGGAAACCGGTCTTATTCAGGCCGGTTTTTTTATTTCATTAATTTTATAAAATAAA
>CAZGCG010000045.1:0-14969 GCA_964524205.1 uncultured Sphingobacterium sp.
ATAATTTTTTGTACTGTCTGTCAGAAAAAACTGAACAGAAGATGCAACATTCCCATCAATGGAGTAATAGATCCCATAAACCTTTTTTTTGGGGTAGGATATTCTTCCATCATCAATTGTAGTGGCCTTTACGGTATGCTTAAATGCAAATGTCCTCGCATCTTCAGTAAGCTGATTGAATTCGGCTTCAGAGGAGATAGGCTGATAACTTAAATGGATCCGGCCATTGAATTGCGGATAATTAATATTCAGCCAGCATGGTTGGGAATTCCTGCTACTATCTGGCTGTACTTGTGCATATTCCGGGAAATCAAAGGTATAGGGACAATCACCTGAATAAGTCTGGTATTTTTTTTCAGGAAATTCAATTCTGAAATAGGCCCGAGGTTTGGGAGAATATTCAGTGCCACAGGAAATAAACAGGAAGGCAAGGAAGATAAAATGATATAGAAAGCGTGTTTTCATCAGCTATTCCATATTTCCCAGGATTTTTCTGCCTGCATATGCAGCATTTCCATTCCGTTCTTAATTGCAGCACCTTTGGCTTTTCCCCGTTTAAGAAATTCTGTTTCTGCAGGATTATAAACCAGATCATAAAGCAGATGCTTGCTACTCAGCAATTCGTAAGGTATATCCGGACATTCTTCAATATTGGGAGCGGTTCCGAGGGGAGTTGTATTTATAATCAGCAGATGTTCATTCATAATATCTGCTGTCAATTTCTTATAACTTAATTGCTTCCGGATGTTTCTTCTTGAAACTAAACGGTAAGAAATTCCTAGCTTTTCGAGCACATAAGCGACTGCCCTCGATGCTCCTCCGGTTCCAAGAACCAGAGCCTTTTGGTGATGCTTTTTTATTAATGGTTTCAAAGACTCCTCAAAAGCATATGCATCTGTATTATAGCCCTCAAGCCTGACATTCATGGAAGAAAGCTCACCACTGAAAAATGCCTCAACCGGCTGATGATTTACAATTTTTATACAGTTTACAGCATCAATCTCCTTTGCTGCCGGATCAATCCTATCCAGATAATACATTACCCCAATCTTATGGGGAACCGTAACATTTAATCCGCAGAGGTCGGGAATACTTTTTATGAGATCAGGTAGATCACTCAGATTAGGAAGTGGGTACAATTCATACTGATGGTTATCCAGTCCTTCATTTTCAAATTTTTCGGTAAAAAATTTCTTTGAGAAAGAATGTGTCAGCGGATAACCTATCAGACCGTATTTTTTCATACTAAATTAAATTGATGGCTGGCTTTATCAGGTATAAAAAATACCTGAGCCTATTTTGTTTCCATATTCAGAAAATGATCGAAAGTATCACTTCTCAATCCCAGGCGCAATGTTTCAACCGGAATAACATCTGCAGGTGCAATATTACCAAGATTGATATTAGTACCAATCAATTTAATGAACCAAACCTGCTGAGCCTTTTGTGGCGCCTCCCAAATGATTGTTTCTGCAGGTATCTGAGTTAAAATCTCATCTACCAGACCTTGTCTTACTTCTCCCGAATCACGATAAAGACCAACATTCCCACTCTCACGGGCCTCAGCGATAACTTTCCAGGATCCAGCTTCAATTTCAGCCTTCATTAAACTGATCCACTTATATGGAGCAAAGATCTTTGCTGCATCTTTCGATCCAACCTCAGAAATAACAGTCACCTGTTCACTAAGCTTACTGATATACTCACACTTTTCTTCGTGAGGTATGGTAATTGATCCATCAGATACTTCGGCAAACTTCATATCGTATTTATCAAGCACCCGGCGATAATCATCAAATTGATTTCTTATTATAAATGCCTCAAAGAGAGTCCCGCCAAAGTAAACCGGAATATTAGCATCCCTGTATATTTTTAATTTATTTTCGAGATTAGGTGTTACATAAGATGTAGCCCAGCCTAATTTTACAATATCAGTATGTGGTCCTGCAACTTCCAGGAAATCTTCGATCTGACGTACACTTAGTCCCTTATCCATAACCATAGTCAGGCCATTCTGACGCGGTTTTTGTGTACGCTCAGGGATATTCTTTAGAGTATAATTCATCTGTTATTATAATTGATTATAGAATGCCTTTCAATGTATTTCCATCTTTAAATTCAGGCTATTCACTCAGGTGCAAATCTCCAAAAAAAAATCAAAACCTAAAGGCTAATATTTTTTTCCTTTTTTAACGGGTATAACGGTTAATAATATCCACAATAACCTTATTTTCATGCAGTTGAGGGAGATATTCAAATAAAATATGATGTTTTTCCGGATCTGAATTCAATGCCGTCTCGAGGTAAATAAGCGCTTCACTGAACTGATGAGCCGCAAACAGATAGGCCACCATTCTGTAATATAGTTCGGCTGAGTCGGGGTTGTTTTTAATTCCTTCAGAAATGATCTCGATGGCTGAATCCAGCTTATCCTGCTCAAATAGAATTGAAGAATAATCGAGCCAGGCCTCAATATCAACAGGATTTAACTCCAAAACCTTTTCATATGCCTTTTCCGATTCTGGCAACTGCTTTAGTTTATACTGGGCATCCGCAATAGCGAACCAGTAATCTGCATTTTTATCATCCAGATCCAGCGCTTTCTTATAAAAATAGAGCGATTCAAAATACCTTTCCTCAAAATCAAGAGTTACCCCGATACCAAACCAGGCATCAGATTGTGTGGGATCCAGCTTAACCGATTTCTTATAATATGATCTTGCCTCGTCCATCCTCTCGAGTTTTTCATAACACTCTCCTATGGCACAATAAGTATCGCCACTAGGCGGTTCGTATTCAAATGTTTGTTTGTATACTTCGATAGCCTCAGCATACCGGTCGAGATGAACCAGTGCATTACCTTTATTGAAGTAGGCAGATGCAAAATTATCTTTAATCAGAATGGCATAATCATAAGCATCAATAGACTTTTCAAAAAGATCCATCTTATTAAATGCATTTCCCAGGTTGTACCAGGCGGCATAAGAATATGGCTCATTATCAATGTATTGCTCATAAAACTTAATACTTTCTTCCTGCTTATCCAAAACATCATAACAGAAAGCAAGTTCATAAAGAGCGTCCTGGTTCTCCATATTCTGCTGCAGACATTGTTTAAGATAGCTTACAGAGTTCTCATAATCGCCCATACTTTGGTAGACATAGGCAATGTGAAGCAATATCTCATCTGTACTTTCAGCAAGGGTCAATGCCTTTTCATAGTTATCGAGTGCATCCTGATGTCGCTCCATACCCTCATAAACATTACCCCGAATCGTATAAATATCTGCTTCTGAAGGTTCCAGCGTTTCGGCCCGGCAAAGTGATTCAAATGCAAGATCAAACTGATTGGTTGCCACGTAAAGTTGGGCCTGCTTAATTGAGAATACTGCTGCGAATGGATGCTGATTAATAGCATATTCAGTAACCTGTAATGCTTTAATCGGATCGTTCTTCTCGATATAGTATTCAATTATATTTTCAAATGCCTGAGCATCAAAAAAATACTGATCCTGATTACGGATCATCTCTTCATATCTTTCTACCGAAAATCTGGGATCTTCGGAAAAACCAAACTCAAAATCTTCTTCCATCCTAAAATAATACGATTAAGAACGTTCTCCCGGCTCATTATGTATAAACAATGGACCATATTTATTTTAAATTAAGGCAAATCGCTAATTGTTTTGCTTTTATTTTTCAACATCCTGACAAGTCAGAGGCTAATTAGCTGAAAAATAAATAAATAAAGAGGCAGCTTTTCGGATATGTTTTTATCATGAAGCTTTCAAACTGCCCTTGGGAGAATTGCTTAACTTTACAAAAATACGAAATTTTATGCAAATAGATATTTTACCGGTTTTACAAGCCCTTGGAATACAGACGATCAATGAAGCAAGCAGTACAGGAAAAGTTTGGAACAGCAATGCGCAGCAAAATGTGCACGTTATTTTTTCACCGGTAGATGGGAAAGAGATTGCCTCGGTAAGATTCTCAAATGGTTCGGATTATGAAAACATGGTTCTGAAAGCTGAGGATGCATTTAGGGTATGGCGTTCCTGGCCTGCTCCTAAGCGGGGTGAAGTGATCAGACAATTGGGCGAAGCATTAAGGCAGCATAAAAATGATCTGGGCAAGCTTGTTAGTTATGAAATGGGTAAAAGTTTGCAGGAAGGATATGGTGAGGTACAGGAAATGATAGATATCTGCGATTTCAGCGTAGGTTTATCACGTCAGTTATATGGATTGACCATGCACTCAGAAAGACCGGCCCACCGGATGTATGAGCAATGGCACCCGCTGGGTATTGTTGGAATTATATCAGCCTTCAATTTTCCTGTTGCCGTTTGGGCATGGAATATGACAATCGCTCTGGTCTGTGGCGATGTTTGTATCTGGAAACCATCAGAGAAAACCCCGCTAACGGCTATTGCATGCCAGCGTATTTTACAAAAAGTGTTTGAAGCTAATGATGTTCCTGAAGGGGTATCCTGCCTTTTGGTTGGAGATCGCAGTATAGGGGAGCTCATGAGCCATGATAAACGGGTGGGTCTTGTCTCAGCCACCGGTTCAACGCGTATGGGAAAGGCCGTCGGAGCGGCAGTTGGTGCACGTTTGGGCCGGAGTTTACTGGAACTTGGAGGAAACAATGCCATCATCATTTCTAAAGATGCTGATCTTGAAATGTCGCTGGTAGGTGCGGTATTCGGCGCAGTTGGAACTGCCGGACAACGCTGTACTTCAACCCGCCGACTGATCATTCATGAAAGTGTTTATGATACTTTCAGGGACAAGCTGGTGAATGCTTACAGGCAATTGAAAATAGGTAATCCGCTCGATGAAAATATACATGTTGGTCCATTGATAGATAAAGACGCTGTTAGTGCCTATCTCAACTCTATTGAAAAATGCAAGGCTGAAGGAGGCATTTTTGTAGTGGAAGGTGGTGTTCTTGAAGGGGAAGGATATGAATCAGGATGCTATGTAAAACCTTGTATTGCGGAGGCAAAAAATGAATTTGAGATCGTGCAGCACGAAACCTTTGCGCCAATTCTCTACCTTATGAAATATAAAACCCTCGACGAGGCAATTGCAATGCAGAATGCTGTTCCACAGGGACTTTCATCAGCAATCATGACCCTAAACCTGCGGGAAGCAGAACAGTTTCTTTCCTGCGCTGGATCAGATTGCGGTATAGCCAATGTGAATATCGGTACTTCAGGTGCTGAAATTGGCGGGGCTTTTGGAGGTGAGAAAGAAACCGGGGGTGGCAGGGAATCGGGATCGGATGCATGGAAGGCCTATATGCGTCGCCAGACCAATACGATCAATTATTCGGATAAATTACCGCTTGCGCAGGGGATTAAATTTGATCTATAAAGAAAAAGGCTCAGGGGCTTTAAAAAAATCTTATCCTAACTATTTAGGTATAATTGATTTTTTTTAACCACATAGAAACATAGTTTTTATTCAATTGAAAGTCGTTTCAATTCTTTTGAGAAATGATAGCTATATGAACCCGGGTATTCGGCTATCGCAACCTTTTTCTATGTTTCTATGTGGTTTATTAGATTATTTATCCGGTCATTTCATTTTTATTAATTGCACCCAAAGGGTTATACTGATCAATTTTTTAGCTTTATTAGAACATAAGCATCTGCAGAAAGCAAATCTTTATTGTCATTAAAGTTTATTCGATTGAATAATATTTGAAGGCTCAGACCATCAAATTCAATATTCTGTGAAAGCACTTGTCTGGAGACCTGTAAGGTTTGTTTATCAGCTAATTTCTGCTTTTTCAATTCTATGTCTAATTGATTGATTAAGGTATCCAGGATTATATATTTTTCTTCAGATCCATAAATCACTTTCAATTTATTCTGATTTGCTACACGGCTAATGAGTAATTTCCTGGCATTTATAATGTTTGATAAAGTATCAGATGAAATACTCAGCGGGAGCATATAATCTGCTTCATTCAAAGGGAGAAGATCCGCATTAAATACTTCGACCATGTTAATCCCAAGATTCAGTATAGAACCTCTCGCCTCATCCGGCTTAAGGTTTAGATAGGTGTATAACCAAAGTTTCTGCCTGCTTTTTATCTCCCACTTATTGGTACGGGAGTCATATTTTTTCTTCGTTTGAACAGAAAGCAATGAATCTGCTACCAGCCCCGGGTCCCGCTTTAGAATTGGGCTGAAACTTTCCAGGCCATGCATATTCACAAGGTAATCTACAATATTTATCATCCGTGCCATATCTTCCTTGCCCGGCTTAAGTTTTAATGCAATGATATTATCCCCATCAAGTGATCCTTGTTTTTCGAACAATTGTTTCAGTTCATTTATCTGCGATCTCCTGGATGTAGAAAATGCTCCCTGAGGGCCATATACAGACAATACCATCACCAGGCATAAACTGAAAGGGATAATCATGATATTCTGACCTTTTGAAATCAGAAAGTAAACACAAATAAAAGAGAGCCAGACTGCCAGAATGATCAGAAAATAACGTTCCTCAGTAATTCCATAATCAATAACCCTGGCCAAAACTGCCCATACAAGCAATAGTATTAGTGGGATAAGAACGTAATAAAAACTTCGGCTGAATGTTTTCAGCCATTTATTTTCATCCTGATCCCTAACAGGATATATGAGAAGCAATGATAATATCCCAAAAACTGCATATCCAAGTATCAGATTTGAAACGAGACCTTTTGGAAGCTCCCATTCGATCAGGATCTTAGCTTCATAAGCAAGCAAAATAATTGCGTATACCGTAGCCAGTGGAATAAGAACGAACTGAGTGAATATTTTAAGTCCGACGGGATAGGTTTTATCCTCTTCAAGATCATTTAAATTTACAGGAACCCCCGACAGGAAAAACACGGTTTGAAAGATGCCGGCTATCCAGACCCATAGTATGGCGAAGGTATCCCACTCAAACTTGAAATTAAACAGGAAATTCATTGATCCAATGGCAGCAGCAAGCCCAAGAAACAGTGCTGCACTATAGATTCCCCCGATTAAAAAGCGAAGAAAAATAATCCTGTTGAATTGCCAGAAGGCATTGATATGGCCTTTTCCAAAATATGCAGCAAAGGAAACTGAAAGGTGAAAAGCCAGTGCAAGCAAAATAAATCTGAAAACATCCGTTTCACGCTTTAATGGGTCTATTAAATAGAATAAAGCAATGGCAAGCAGGATAATGAAAACCCTCAGGAGTATTTTTTTCAGAAAGGAAAAAGCATTGCTTTCAAAAAAAAGACTGAGTGAAAGGGATAAGACAAGACCCAGGTTAGCCACCATAATCAGCCTCAGACAAAAGTTCTCTGCAGCTACTTTTAGTTCGCTTATTTCTATTAAAACCGTTGCCGCCACAGTCCCAAGCAGAGCAAAACCAATTTCAAGCGGGAAACGTAATAAAACACTCCTTATGGAATGGACAAAAGTCTGCAGGGAAGGAAATTTCATGGACTGTAGTTTACCTAAAGATACTAAAAGCTTAAATTAACGTGAGTTCGATATTATAACTAAAGATTAATATTTAACCACATAGATTGTCTTGTATTATTCTTAAAAGGAAACATAGATTATAAATCACATAAACTGAAGCGAAGCTTCAAGGCTATCTGTGTCTAAAATAAGGGTTGGCGGCTATAAAATGCTATGTTTCTATGTGGTTATTAAATATTATGCCGAGTTCATGTTAAATTATTGTCGCTTAAAAATCAGCTAACCAATAACTTATAACCCTTTCCGTGCACATTGATAATTTCTACCTTCGGGTCTTCTTTTAGGTACTTACGGAGCTTACTCAGGAAAACATCCATACTCCGGCCATTGAAGTAGTTATCATCGTGCCAGATTGAGATCAATGCCTCTTCACGGGTCAGAACTTCATTCTTTTTGAGACATAAAAGCCTGAGCAATTCTGCTTCTTTAGTTGATAACTTTTGCTGGGAATCAGCATTTGTAATCAGTTGTGCGGTATAGTCAAATTTATAATTGCCGATTTCAAATTTTGATTGCTGATCGGAGGCTTCGGTCTTTTCAGGATCTGAAACCCGTTTAAACAAAGCATTGATCCTTAAAAGCAATTCCTCAATACGGAATGGTTTGGTGATGTAATCATCCCCGCCTAAATTATATGCTTCAGCTTTATCCTCGATCATGGTCTTGGCTGTTGCAAAAATGATTGGAATATGTGGGTTAATGCGGCGAATGTCTTTCCCCAGTGTAAAACCATCCTTTTTGGGCATCATCACATCGAAGATACACATATCAAAATGGTCGTTATTGAAAGCTTTAAGAGCTTCATCGCCATCCTGACAAAGTACAACTTCAAATTTTCCTTTTAATTGCAAATAATCCTGTAAAAGCATACCCAGATTCGGGTCATCTTCGGCTAGTAATATTTTTTTCATATCAGGGATTCCAAAAAAGGGAAAATATTATTTTCATTAACCTGCTGTTTATGCAACAGGTTTTAAAGGAAGACTTATCTCAAATTCTGATCCAACGTCCTTTTCACTCTTCACCCTGATTGTTCCATTCAGGCGTTTAACAATATTATTCACGTAGCTTAAACCCAAACCAAAACCTTTTACGTCATGCAAATTGCCTGTTGGAATCCGGTAAAACTGGTCAAATATTTTTGATAGCTGATCTTTGCTCATCCCAATTCCCTTATCAGCAACCTTAATAATGAGGTTTTTGCCCGAGATGAAGGTACTGATCTTTATCTGAGGATTTTCAGGACTATATTTATTGGCGTTATCAAGCAGGTTAAAAATCACATTTGACAGATGAAGCTCATCACCACTAACTGTAGAATATCCTGCTTTTAGATCAAGTTCAATGCTCGCATTCCTTTTCTGAAGCTGAAGTGACATGCTGTCGACTATCGCTGAAAGAAGATCGTTTATATCCACATCCCTGTGCTCAAGCTTCAAATCACCTTTTTCAATTTTGGCTATGTTAAGTACACGTTCAATATGACTCCCTAAACGAACATTTTCATCGTAAATAATGTTCGCCAAACGTTCAATGCGGCTTTTATCTGTTGTCAGCTCTGGATCTTTCAAAGCCTCACTCGCGATCATGATGGTAGCTACCGGAGTTTTAAACTCATGGGTCATATTATTTATAAAATCAGTCTTCATTTCTGATATCTTCTTTTGCATCAGAATAGAATGAATGGTATACCCGAAGCTGAAAATCAGCACCAGCAATAAGCCACCTGATAAGCCCATCATGGCTGTCATATTAGAAAGAATGATTGAATTTTTATCAGGGAATGTAATGGTTAACATTCCTGAATCCCTGATCATATCCTTTGGAAAGAGCGGAGTTTCATAGCTGTTATAAGGCAGGAACTTCGTTTGATTAGAAGCCCTTGTAAAAATAAGCGAGTCCCGCTCTGCAGAAGTAACTTTGTACTCATAATTACTCAGGATTGAGAGATTACGTAATTCTGCTCTGAGCATGGAGTCAAGTGTCTGAGGATGAACACGTTTGTTAAGTGGAACGTCAACCTCCCGGTACTCCTGATAAAGATCTTTAAATACATCCTCCTTCTTTTGATTCTCCTCTGCAAAATATTGCTTCACTTTCTGTACTCTGTTGTCTTGTTCTGCTTCATTTACATCTGGCGGGCGCGGCAGGTTCTTTAGTCTTGGCCTCGGAATTGTACGCAGAAAAGCCCCCTCAATAGGATCGAAAACGATATACTGAGTCACAGAATCGGGTAATGTTCCCGGGGCTGATCCGGATATTGCAGCGTTTATGTGGGAAGAAGCTTTGGGGGCTCTTGAAATTGTCCTTCGGGTTTGCTCATGGATCTGACCAAAGGCATCTTCAACCTGATAGACATCTACCCGAAAGTTATATTCAAGATCCTTTAACTCAGATGCTGTAACCGCATCATTAAATGAAACTACATTGGGATATCTTGCCCTCAACAGGCTGTCCCTGATCATGAATATGCTATCAGCCTTTCTTTGTTGAACCATCAAATACTTTTCATCCGACATTCTTGGCCTGCTACGCTTAATCCTTACAGGTATTTCGGGCGCAGCTACAAAAACAGGCGCACTTTCGATGATTGGTGGTTCGGGAAGACTGATAAACTCAGCCTTCTTCTCAAGAAAATTATTGGCATCTCTTTTAGCCAGGCGTTCAACTACATTATTCAAAGCTTCATGCACTGACTGGTCAAACAAGCGCGATTGAAGTTGGTACGATTGTCTGAAAAAATACCACTGCATTCCCATCACCCCCAGCAAGGCGATGGTCATTAATCCAATTATTAAACTGATGCTTTTACTCTTCATCCTGAAACAAAAATACGCAACACTCTCTTTGTCAATATAGTTTTAACATATTTTAACAAAGCATTAACAAAATCCGATTCATAAGCCATTTACTTTTGGCTCTGCAATCCAGATAATCAGGCCATGATTCTTGTCCTTATTTATCAATGATTCATTACTGAAAAGCGGTTCAATTAAAACCTGCATTTAAATTTTAAACTAAAAACAAGGCATATGAAAAGGTTCATTCTTAATCCACACCTTATGCTGATGGGATTTATTACCCTGATCGTTGTAAGTTCAGGTACTTCAGCTAAGGCACAGGTAGAAAAAAAAATCAATCAAAGTATTATTATCAAAAACGGCGACACAATAATTAATGGAAAAAAATTAAGTGAGGCTGATCAGGAGGAACGAATGCGCTTAAGACAAGAATTCAAAGATATGGAAGGCCGTATTAAAGGCAGGGGCGGATCTCTTGAAAAAAGAGTAATTATTAAGCCTAAAGATGGAACAGATAAGGAGATTATCATTAGCCGTAAAGGTGATGCACCTCATGTTTTGCACTGGGAAGATGGTGATATGAAAGAGTTTGAATTTGATTTTAAGGATAAAATGCCGGGAGGATTACATGTTTTCAAGTTTAATGGAGACAGTAGTATGTCATTTAACTTTGATATGGATACTATTATGAAAGAATTCAGGTTTCAAATAGATGGCCTGGATAGTAACCTCAGAAAACGTATCATCACAATGCACAGGGATATGGCACCGGGGGCACCTAATATGCCTCGAATGCCAAGAATGCCAAGAGCACCAATGCATCCTGCTCCACCAATGGCTTTTGAATTTGAAAGAAGTGAATTTCCGGGCATGAGGAACAGGAACAATTCTTCATCTTTTAATTTTAATTCCACTGACAAGAACGGAATATCCAGCAGGATGAATATCCGCCTCAGCGATGCAGAAAAAAGTCAGTTGAAATCAATCACGGGTCTTGAGAATACAGGGAATCTGCTGGATGTTAAAGACCTGACCCTGTTTCCGATTTTTTCAAATGGCAAGCTTGGGATCTCCTTCAATTTAGAGAGCAAGGGACCGATAAAGTTGAAGATCCTCAATACTGATCTGAAGCCACTATTTACGGATGAACTTGCCAATTTTAATGGATCCTATATGAAGCAGATACCCCTGGCAGAAAATGGAGTGTATTATATTACAATAGAGCAAAATAAAGTTTGGTTTATAAAACGATTGGTTAAAGAATAATAATTTGTTGAGAATCAAAAAGCCCCGTTCCGGATTACCGGACGGGGCTTATGATTTTATGGTGTTCAGACTAATGATCAGAAAGGAAGATCATCATCATCAGGAGCAGAACTGATGTCAACCGGAGCCGCATATTCTGGAGCCGCCTGAGTTGAGCTACCTGAACCCAGAGGATTTATTCTCCATACAGCAAGGGTATTAAAATAAGAGGTTTTGCCCATCTTATCTGTCCATGCACGTCCGCGAAGGTTAAAAAACAATTCCACCTGATCGCCCACTTTAATATTATCGAACAAATTCACTTTATCCTGAACTGCCTCGAACTTCACAAATTCCGGATAAGTTGGATTTTCTGCATATTCAAGTATTAACTCACGTTTTTTGAATTTCTCGCTCACGGTAATTACCGGTGAGATCTCATGTACTTTACCTTTTATGTCCATGTTAATAAAATTATTGATGTATTCTGGTTTTAGATCGTACAAAACTAACCGACTCGTTTTTCAAAAACCTGCCGGCGGATACGATTTGTAAAAGTATAAAATTAAGGCAGTTTTTAATTGTTAACTTCGCAATTTATTATGCAAGTTTTCCACACAAAAAGCAAGATCATCATAACCTGCAACAATCGTCTGGCTCCTTATCTTAAGCAGGAGGTAGAAGCATTGGGTTATGAGATAAAAAGAGCATTCAGTACTGGCTTGGAGCTGGAAGGAACGATCAATGATTGTATCCCTCTTAATCTGAATTTACGCTGTGCAAGCCAGGTTTTATATTCTATTAAAGCATTCACTGCCGAAAATCCGGCAAGACTTTATAAGGAATTACTGGAGATATCATGGGAAGAGCTGATTGACTTTACCGGCTATTTCTCAGTAAGTTCAACTGTCGATAATGAAACGATCACCACTCCGCTTTTCGCAAATCTGAAAGTGAAAGATGCAATTGTAGATCGTATTAAGGAGAAAAAAGAGATCAGGCCTAATACCGGACCAGAAACAAACAAAGCGGTTATTCACCTCTACTGGAAGGAAAATGACGCAGAGATATTTATAGATACTTCTGGTGAAACCCTGGCCAAACATGGATACCGCAAAATTCCTGGTAAAGCTCCAATGCTGGAAGCACTCGCTGCAGGAACCATCATGGCTACAGGATGGGATCGGAAAAGTCCATTTGTTGTTCCAATGTGTGGTTCAGGAACTCTGGCGATTGAAGCAGCCTTGCTTGCAACTGATAAAACGCCGGGAATGTTTAGAATGAACTATGGTTTCATGCATATCATTGGTTACGATGAACAGGTTTTCTTTGAAGAAAGACGAAAGTTAAAAGAGAAGGCAAAAAAAGAGATTGATTTCACAATTGTAGCCACTGACCATTCGGAAGATGCGATTGATATTTCAATAAAAAATGCAAAAACTGCTGGTGTTGATCATCTGATTGATTTTTCAGTTTGTGATTTTGCTGATACCGAAGTACCCGAAGCTGCCGGGATAGTTATCTTTAACCCCGAATATGGTGAGCGTCTTGGAGTTCATACCAAACTTGAAGCCACCTACAAGCGGATAGGCGACTTTATGAAGCAGAAGTGTAAGGGTTACAGAGGATATATTTTCACCGGAAACCCTGATCTTGCAAAAAAAATCGGCCTGAGGGCTTCGCGGAGAATCGAATTTTATAATGGCAAACTTGATTGCAGGCTATTGGAATACGAATTATATGAAGGCAGCAAAAGAGAACCTAAACCTGAATCATGATCAGCTCATCGCTGAAACAGTAAAGTTTGTTAAGCATACTTTGGAAGGTGCCGAAAGCGGGCACGATTGGTGGCATATTCAACGTGTTTGGAACAATGCTCTCCAAATCATAAAAACAGAATCGGCTGAGCAAGTCATTGTTGAATTGGCTGCATTATTACATGATATTGCCGACAGCAAATTTCATGATGGCGACGAGGAGATTGGCCCGAAAAAAGCTGGGGATTTTCTTACTTCACAGGAACTGCCTGCAGATTTAATCCTGCATGTTCAGCAGATCATCCGAAATATGTCATTCAAAACAAGTCTTGGGAAGGTAGAATTCCACTCAAAGGAACTCGAAATTGTTCAGGATGCCGACCGCCTCGATGCAATTGGTGCTATCGGAATTGCCAGAGCATTCACTTACGGAGGCTTCAAAAACCGCGAACTATACAACCCCGAGATTCCTCCAGCACTTAATATGAGTAAGGAAGAATATAAAAATTCTGCTGCCCCAACCATTAATCACTTTTACGAAAAACTACTCTTGCTAAAAGACAAAATGAATACTGAAACAGGAAAGAAGATAGCTGCAGAAAGACATTTATTTATGGAACAGTACCTGGAGCAATTTTATAGGGAATGGGAGGGGAAGTAGGAAGTAGGAAATGGGGAATGGGAAATAGGGAATAGGAAAAATGCCCAGGCTTAATGTTGGTTTTTGTTTTAATTCTTAGATAATATTCAGCAGGCCAAAATAAACTAACATCAATATACCGCTCAAGAGGGTCATTCTCGACATGTTCTTAAAATTTGCATTGGCCGAATCCCGGTAAACTTTGGCAAACCAATTAAGAAATAAAACAAATACCGGGGCAGAAACAATTAAAAACAACCAGAAATTCTTAATTAACTCCAATCTGTTCCAATAAATGAAAAGGAGAATTCCGGAAAGCAGGAAAAGGCAGGCTGAAAAGTAAAAAGAACCCCGGATACCTAAAATGAGACTCAGCGTCTTATCTCCCCTTTTCAAATCCTCCTCATGCTGATAAACCTGAGTAAGAGGATAAGTAGCACCGATCAGACAGGAACAAATGAGTCCCGCGATTGTAAAATTTAAATTCCATCCGAATAGTGTATCAATCCCCGAAATAGAAGCATAGGTGCTCCAGTATACAAAGGCTCCCTGAAAAATAAATACAATCATGAAACTTACAACAGGATATTTCTTTAGCCTGACTGAAGGATGACTATACATTTTAGAAAACAGTCCGTAAATAAGGACTGCAAAAAACAGAATCCATCCCACATAAATTGCTATTAATAAGGCGATTACATCAAGAAAAAGAGGGAAATAGTACAGACTCTTATCAACCGGAGGCGGCTTTTCTATAAGTGCAATACTACCTTCGTCTTTATCAAAATAACTATTGTAACCATTACTTGCAGGATAAACCAGCAGATGCCAGACAACAAAAGTTAAAATTGTATCCTTCCAATTGATTTCCGGCACCTGAGATAGTGCAAAGAGAAACACAGGCAGCAGAAAGACTGAAAAAAATAAGCGCAAATGCAATAAAGTGGATACACTCGGAAAGAAACTTTTTAAAAGATTCATTTACTAAATTAACATTTTATAATGCAAT